>NZ_JACFYJ010000075.1:0-39342 GCF_037126505.1 Paraburkholderia bengalensis | reverse complement strand
CTCGCGCGCCGGCGGCCCGACATCCGTCGCGCGGAAGCGTCGCTGCATGCCGCGACGGCCAACGTCGGCGTCGCCGTCGCGCAGTTTTTCCCCGACATTTCGCTCACGGGGCAGATCGGCACGCGCGCGACGAACGCACACGATCTCGCACAGTGGTCGCATCTGTTCTGGTCGTTCGGCCCGACGATTTCGCTGCCCGTGTTCGAAGGCGGCGCACTCGTGTCGAACCTGCATCTTTCGAAGGCCGAACAGCAGGTCGCGGCGCTCGACTATCAAAGGACCGTGCTGGGCGCGCTGCGCGACGTCGACAACGCCCTCGCCGTCTATCGCACCGACCAGGTGCGCCGCGACGCGCTGGCGGACGAGGTCGCGCAGCAGCAGGCCGCGTTCGATCTCGCACGCGACAGTTATCGCAAGGGACTGAGCAGCTTCATCAACGTGCTCGATGCCGAGCGTCAGCTGTCCCAGGCGAGGCAGCAGCAGGCGCAGGCGACGATGCAGGTGTCGACCGATCTGGTCGCGCTCTACAAGGCGCTCGGCGGCGGCTGGCAGGACGCGGCCGTGCGCGACCTGCAGCCGCCATCGCCATCGCAGCCACAAGCGCGCTGAAGCGCCCCGCGTCCCCCAACATTCGCGACGAGGCTCACAACTCTTCTTCGTCCGCGTCGTCGTCCTCCGCGACGGGTTCGAGATCCTGCAGCTCGACCAGTTCACCGTCTACGACCATCTCCGCGCCGGGCTCGACCGTCTCGCCGAGAACGGGGTCCCCGTCGACGATCAGACGAATGGGCGCATCGCCCTCGTTTGCCACTCTGACTTTCATCGTCCTGCTCCTTCAAGGTGAAAAATCCGCGCTCGCGGGCGCATCGCGCGTTCCTCCTCCGATGCGTCCGCAAGAACCCGGCCCGCCAGGCACGGCCGCCCGGCATGCAATACGCTTTCAGTGGGAATGCGCGTTGCTGAACATAGTCATGACCATTCAACGACGAAACAGGCGAGGCGCACGACGTCGGCCTGTCTGAGCAAAGGAGCATCGACGATGAATCCCCTCCCGCAAAAAATGTGCGCCGCGCTCGCGGCGATCGCGCTCGTGCTCGGCATGTCCGCCTGCAAGAAGGTCGACGAGAAAAGCAGCAACAGCATGGACGCCGGCAGCAGCGGCGTGATGAGCAACACGTCGGGCATGAGCGGCACGCCCGGCCAAAGCGCGGCGGCGAAGACCGCAAGCGAAAGCGCACCCGCCGCGAGCGGGGCGGCCGCGACGAGCGTAGCGCCCGCCGCCGCCACGCCGGCCTCGATGGCGAGCGGTGTGCCTTCCGGCGCGAGCCAGTAGCCGCTCTCGGCGGATTTCGCCGCGCGGCTTTGCATTCCGCTCGCCGCTCGCATGGCCGCTCATATGGCCGCTCATATGGCCGCTCACATCGCCACTCACTTCGCCGCTTGTTTCACAGCCTGCGATTCGGCCACGGTTGCGGTCGTCGTGCCGACAGGCTCGAACACCACCTGTCGGGTCGCGGCATCGTAGCGGCAGAGCACGCGCATGCCTTCCTGAACCTCGCCCGACAGCATGACTCTCGCGAGCTGATTTTCGATCTGCTGCTGGATTTGCCGGCGCAACTCGCGCGCGCCGAATTCGGGCCGATACCCTTCCGTCGCGAGATGATCGACGACGGAATCGTCGAACGCGAGTTCGATGTCCTGGCTGCTCGCGAGCCGGCTCACATGTTCGAGCTGAAGCCGCACGATATGACGCGTTTCGTCGCGGCCAAGCGACTTGAACAGGATGATGTCGTCGATCCGGTTGAGAAACTCGGGCCTGAAATGCTGGCGCAGCACGTTCATCACGCCGCCCTGCACGCCCACCGAACCGGCGTCGCTCAGGAAGCCCGGCCCTGTGCGCCCTTGGCCCGCGATCACGTCGGCGGCGAGGTTGCTCGTCGCGATGATCAGCGTGTTGCTGAAATCGACCACGCGTCCCTTGCCGTCCGTCAGGCGGCCATCGTCGAATACCTGCAGCAGCACGTTGTACACGTCGGGGTGCGCCTTCTCGATCTCGTCGAGCAGGATCACGCTATACGGCTTGCGCCGCACGCGCTCGGTCAGCTGACCGCCTTCGTCGTAGCCCACGTAACCGGGCGGCGCGCCGATCAGACGCGCCACCGTATGCCGTTCCATGTACTCGCTCATATCGAAGCGCAGCATCGCGTCTTCGTCGCCGAACACGACCTCGGCGAGCGCCTTCGCGAGTTCCGTCTTGCCGACGCCCGTCGGCCCGAGAAACAGGAACACGGCTGTCGGCCGATGCCGCGCCTGCAGGCCCGCGCGCGAGCGGCGCACGGCGTCGCTGACGGCTGTCACCGCTTCGTCCTGGCCGATCACGCGCTGATGCAGCCGGTCCTCCATGTTCAAAAGCCGCTGCTTCTCTTCGGCCGTCAGTTGCGCGACGGGAATGCCCGTCATCCGCGCGACGATCTCCGCGACCTGCGTCACCGTGACATGCGACGTGTTCGTGCCGACGCTTTTCTTCCACGCTTCCGTCTCGTCGCGCAGCGACTGCTCCTTCGCGGCAATCTCGCCGTCGAGCGCATGCGCGCGATCGAACTGCTTGCGCGACGCGGCGTAATCCTGCTCGCGGCGCAACTGCGTGATTTCCGCTTCGAGTTCGAGCACGGCGGCAGGACGCGAGGTGGTGGACAAGTTGACGCGCGCCGCCGCCTGGTCGATCAGGTCGATCGCCTTGTCGGGAAGAAAACGCCCCGACACATAGCGGTCCGACAGTTCCGCCGCGCCGACGATCGCGTCGTCCAGGATGGTCACCTTGTGATGCGCCTCGAGCCGGTCGCGCAAGCCGCGCAGGATGTTGATGGTCTGCACGACGCTCGGCTCGGCGATCAGCACGGGTTGAAAGCGCCGTTCGAGCGCGGCGTCCTTCTCGATGTACTTCTGATATTCGTTGAGCGTCGTCGCGCCGATCAGGTTCAGCTCGCCGCGCGCCATCGCGGGCTTGAACACGTTCGCGATGTCGAGCCCGCCTTCGTTGCCGCCCTGGCCCGCGCCGACGATCGTATGCACCTCGTCGACGAACAGCACGACGGAGTCCTGATGCGCGAGCACTTCGTCGACCACCTGCTTGACGCGCTCCTCGAATTCTCCGCGATACTTCGCGCCCGCGACGATCGAATTCACGTTCAGTTCGACAAGCCGCTTGTTGCGCAGCGATTCGGGCACGTCGCCGTTCACCATCCGCTGCGCGAGCCCTTCCACCACAGCCGTCTTGCCGACACCCGGCTCGCCGATCAGCACGGGGTTGTTCTTGCGGCGGCGCGCCAGCACTTCGACCATCGTTTCGATCTCGCTCGAGCGTCCGATCACGGGATCGAGCCGGCCTTCGCGCGCGAGCGCCGTCAGGTCGCGGCTGTGCTTGTCGAGATTCGGCGTGTTCGAAGGCGGACGCGGCGCGTCGGTCTTGTCTTCCGTGCCCGCCGCGAGCAGGGTCTGACGCCGCAGCGCCTGCGACGGCACGCCCATGCGCGCGAGCAGTTGGCCCGCGAAACTTTCGGGCACTTCGGCAAGACCGATCAGCAGATGCTCGGCGCCGACATAGCTATGCCCGAGCTGCCGCGACGCAATGAACGCGCGCTCCAGTGCGCTCTTCATGCGCGGCGACACCCCCATACGGTCGTTCACGGGCGGCGTCGCGCTTTCGCGCTTTTCAGCGTTCGCCTCGATATAGGCGCGCACGTCGGCGGCTTTCACGCCGAGCGAATCGAGTATCGCGGCGATGTTCGCGTTATCCGCAAGCACATACAGCAGATGCTCGGTGTCGACTTCGCGGCGTCCCCATTGAACGGCGGCTTCCGCTGCGCGCTGCAGCATCTCGCGCGCAAGCTCGCTGAAATGCTGCTCGATGCTGACGGCCTCGGTGCCTTCGACAGGCTGCTGCGGCGAGCCGGGCGGCGGCTGTCCGCCCGCGGCCTGCGCGCGGAACAGCGCTTCGAGCGGCGAAATCGAACGTTGATGCCGCGTGATCTGCGCATAGTGAAAGTCGCATACGTCCAGCACCTGGCGCTGACCGTTCTGCAACACGGCGAGACGGACCGTCGCGGGCCGCACGCCGCAGATATCGCAAAGTAAGCGTGCCATTGTCGGGAATCTCCGGGCAAAGGGATGTCAGGCTAGCACGCGGCACACGCGCTTGCAGTCGAGCGACGCGCTGCGCAAGATCGAAATTGCACGCACGTTGTTGCGGAAATCGAAGCCTGCGGGCGTTGCACGATCCTGAACGCGACATCAGCGGTGAAACGTCAGACTTCTGTCGCCGACGAGCTTGCTGCCCGCTGCCTCCAGCTTTTTCATCAGCACTTCCTTTTCTGCTGCGATCGCTTCGCCAAGCCGCACCAGGTCGACGCCGCTCTCGCGCAACTCGGGAAAGAGACCCGACTCTTCTTCTTCGATATGGTGGCGCACCATCTCCGACAACACCATAAACGTCGCGTCGAATCCGTGGTCGCCAGGTTTCAGCGAATCGAATTTCTCAATCAGCGTCTTGGCGAGAAAGTGCTCGACATAGGCCTCGTCGACGTCGATCTCGTCGCGGCTGTCAAGCGCCTTGTGCGCAGTGGGATAGAGGATCTTTTCCTCGATCATCGTATGCACGGTGAGAAGCTCGCACGCGCGCTGCACCAGCGTGCCTTTTGCTTCGAGATCGGAGTCGGCTGTTTTCTCGAACGCGTCGAACAGCTGCTTGACGACGCGATGATCGGACTCCAGCGCTTCGATGGCGTCCAGTGCGGTGTTTTCCAGCGCGGCTTTGTCTGCCAGCTCCCGGTTTGCGTCTTCGTTCATGATGGGCCTCGTGGTGTTTAGCGGTGTTTAGCGGCGTTGACGTGGGGAGCAAGCGGCGTACCGCGCGGATCGTTATGTCGTGACGTCGTCTTCCCAGTCGTGCCACTCCACGTCGTGCTCGTCGAGGTAGGCGCGTACCGCTTCGCCGACAGTCGGGTAAAAAGCCGCCTCGCCGAACAGGTCGAACATGCCGTAGCGCTTGAGGCTATCCTTCACGGGGCCCTTCAGTTCGGCGAAGCACAATTCGACATGCCGCGCGTCGAGTTCTTCGTGAATCCGTTGCAACACGTCGGCTGCCGTGAGGTCGATGTCGGTGACAGGTTCGGCGGCGATGACGACGCGCGTCACAGGCGACGGCGAGGCGTCGATGGCGCGCAGCACGTGCTCGCGGAAAATTTCGCTGTTCGCGAAGAACAGCGGCGCGTCCCAGCGCAGCAGCACGAGGCCGGGAATGCGCCGCGCTTCGGGATGGCGCGACACGTCGTGATAGCCCTTCATGCCGTCGACGCGGCCCAGCACGGCATCGTACGGACGCCACGCGCGCCACAGAAACGACAGCACGGTCAGCAGCAACGCCAGCGCAATGCCGTTGACCACGCCGACGCACACCACGCCCACGAAACACACCATCGCCTGCGCGAATTCGCTGAGCCGCAGCCGGAACAGTCGGATCACGCCGCGTATTTCGATCATCGTCACGCAGGCTGCGATCACGACGGCGGCCAGCGCGGATTGCGGCGTATGGGCGAGCGCGCGCGGCGCGAAGACAAGCAGCAGCGCGACCACGACAGCCGCGATCACGCCCGTCACTTGCGTCCTCGCGCCCGCCGATTCCGCCACGGGCGTGCGCGAACCGCTCGCGCTGACGGCGAAGCCCTGCAGCAGTCCCGCCGCGATGTTCGACAGCCCGAGCGCGACGCACTCCTGATTGCGGCTCACCTTGCGGCCAGTGCGCAGTTCGTAAGTGCGCGAAAGAATGCTGACGTCGGTGAACGACACCAGCGCGATCGCGGCGGCGCTGCCCGCCAGTTGCAGCCATTCCCCGAGCGGAAGTGCAGGCAGGCGCGGGGCCGGCAATCCCTGCGCAACGACGCCGACCGTCGCGACGCCCGCATGTCCCGCCGGGTCCATCCACATCAGCGCGAGCGTCGCCGCGCCGACGGCCAGCAGCACGCCTGGCGCTTTCGGCCAGAAGTATTTGCACGCGAAGATCAACAGCAACGAGCCCACGCCGATGGCGAGCGATAGCAGATTGACGCGCGACGCTGACACGCCTGCAATCAGCTCGCGCACCTGCGCAAAAAACGATTCGCCCTTCGATGAGAATCCGAGCAGCTTCGGCAACTGGCCGACGACGATCGTCACGATGATGCCGTTCAGAAACCCATAGCGCACGGGCAGCGACAGCAGTTCGGTGACAAAGCCGAGCCTGAGCGCGCCGACGACGATACACGCGACGCCCGCCATCACGGCGAGCGCCCCGGCGGCGGCGAGTGCATGCGCACCGTCGCGTGCGCGAGCGGCGCGACGCTAGCCGCGATCAGCGCGACCAGCGCGGAATCGGGACCGAGCACCAGCACGCGGCTCGGCCCGAACAGCGCATAAGCAAGCATCGCGGCATACGACGCGTACAGGCCGTTGACGGCGGGCAGACCCGCTGCTTCCGCGTACGCCATGCCTGCGGGTATCAGCACTGCGCTCAAGGTCAGCCCCGCGAACAGATCGTGCACCAGCCAGCCCGGCTCGTACTCGCGCAGCATGGCAACGCCGGCGATCCAGTCCAACGCGCCCGCGCGATGCTCGCCCTCGCGCCGCTGCGATGGCCGATCGCGACTGTCGCCCTTGCTGTCCATGCGTTGCCTGCTGTCGGCGGCTTTTATACACACGGACTAGCAAGTACGGTTCCTCGCGCGTGTGGCATACGTGTGGCGCACGTGTCGGCATGGCGCGGGTATGGCATTTGCGCGCAGTTCGAACGCGGCTACCCGAGCCTGCCATGCGAGACAAACACTGAAAGGACCATCATGAAACAGGCAACCAGTCACGCCCGCACGCGCGACGGACACAAACTGCATACGAATGCGCCTACGGACACCGTGCAGCAGCAAAAGGACAATGCGGAGAAGCGCAAGCATTCCGCCACCGAGAACGCGCTCGATTCGACGCAGGACAAGAACCCCGTGCCCGCCGGCACGCGGCGTTAGGCGCGTCGTTCACGCCTTCCACGTCCACTCGCGGATCGCTTCGCTATCGATGCCCTCCGTATGTGCGTAGTTCAGATGCTCGATGCGCAGGCCGCGCAAGCGCTCCTTCGCGTGATCGCCGACGCCGCGCAATCCGGCGACACGATCGATCACGTCGATGGCGAGCGTGAAGCGGTCGATGCCGTTGATGATCGCGAGTTCGAGCGGCGTGTTGATGTTGCCCTTCTCCGCATAGCCGTGCACGTGAATGTTCTCGTGATTCGTGCGCCGGAAGGTCAGCTTGTGAATCAGCGACGCATACGAGTGGAAGTTGAAGATCACCGGCCTGCTGGTCGTGAAGAGCGAATCGAAGTCGCGCGACGACAGGCCGTGCGGATGATCGGAAGCGGGCATCAGCCGGAACAGGTCCACGACATTGACGAAGCGGATCTTCAGATCGGGGAACAGATCCTTCAGAATCTCCACGGCGGCGAGCGCTTCCATCGTCGGGATGTCGCCGGCGCTCGCCATCACGACGTCGGGCTCGTGGCCTTGATCGGTCGATGCCCAATCCCAGATGCCGATGCCTTTCGTGCAATGCGTGATGGCATCCTTCATGTCGAGATACTGCAGATGGGGCTGCTTGTCGGCGACGATCACGTTCACGTAATCGCGCGAGCGCAGGCAATGATCGGCCACGCTTAGCAGACAGTTCGCATCGGGCGGCAAGTAGATGCGCACGACGTCCGGACTCTTGTTCGTCACGACATCGAGAAAACCCGGGTCCTGATGCGTGAAGCCGTTATGGTCCTGGCGCCACACCAATGACGTGATGAGCAGATTCAGCGAAGGCACGGGCTGCCGCCAGCGCAATTCGCGCTTGGCTTTCTCCAGCCATTTCGCGTGCTGGTTGAACATCGAGTCGATCACGTGCACGAACGCTTCATACGTGGCGAGCAGTCCGTGCCGGCCCGTCAGCGTGTAGCCTTCGAGCCAGCCTTCCAGCGTATGTTCGCTGAGCATCTCCATCACGCGGCCGTCGACGGACAACTCGCCGCCGTCGCTGTCGGACTCGACGATCTGCGCGAGCCACGTCTTCTGCGATGCTTCATAGATTGCCGTGAGCTTGTTGCTCGCGGTCTCGTCGGGACCGAACACGCGGAAGCTCGTCATATTGCGGCGCATGACATCGCGCAGATACGTGCCGAGCACGCCCGTCGGCGATACGTAGCGGGTCGCCGGTTCGCCGACGTCGACCGCGTAATCCGCGAACTCAGGAAGATCGAGCGCCTTGCACAGCGAGCCGCCGTTCGCATGCGGATTCGCACTGATGCGCCGCGGCCCTTCTGGCGCGAGCGCGCGCAGTTCGGCGCGCAGCTTGCCGGCTTCGTCGAACAGGTCGTCGGGCCGATAGCTGCGCAGCCATGCCTCGACGAGCCGCAGGCTTTCGTCGTTGCTCGCCGGGTCGGCAATCGGCACCTGATGCGCGCGCCATGTTCCCTCTACCTGATGTCCGTCGAATTCGCGCGGTCCTGTCCAGCCCTTCGGCGAGCGAAGGATGATCATCGGCCAGCGCGGACGCTGCAGATCGCCTTCGCGACGCGCGCGATGCTGGATTGCCTGAATCTCGTCGATGCAGCGATCGAGCGTTGCCGCCATCCATTGATGCATTTTCTCGGGATCATCGCCTTCGACGAAGTACGGCCTGTACCCGTAACCCGTGAACAGCGCCTCGAGTTCTTCGTGCGGGATGCGCGCCAGAACGGTCGGATTGGCGATCTTGTAGCCGTTCAGATGCAACACGGGCAGGACCGCGCCATCGCGTGCCGGATTCAGGAACTTGTTCGAATGCCATGAGGTGGCGAGCGGTCCTGTCTCCGCTTCGCCGTCGCCGATCATCACCGTGACGATCAGATCGGGATTGTCGAACGCGGCACCATAGCCGTGCGACAGGCTGTAGCCCAGTTCGCCGCCTTCATGGATCGAGCCGGGCGTTTCAGGCGTGCAGTGCGAGCCGATCCCGCCCGGAAACGAAAAGAGCCTGAAAAGACGGCCCATTCCCTCTTCCGTCTCGGCGCGATCCGGATAGATCTCCGAATAACGCCCTTCCAGATAACTGTGCGCGAGCGTGGCGGGTGCGCCATGTCCGGGTCCGGAAATGAAGATCACGTTCAGGTCGCGACGGCGGATCACGCGATTCAGATGCACGAGCACGAGGCTTTGACCCGGATCGGAACCCCAATGTCCGAGCAGGCGTCGCTTGATGTGGGCAGCGGCGAGCGGCTCGCGCAGAAGCGGATTGGCGCGCAGGTAAATCATGCCTACGGACAGGTAATTGCACGCGCGCCAGTAACGATCCATGTTGCGCAGTTCGTCGGCTTGCAACGGCGTGAGTTGCAGGCGGATGTCGTCCATTTGAGCGTCTCCAGTCACGAGGTTTCGCATCGCGCAATGTCGGGCGGCGGCGTTCACACAGCAGTTACAAAAGCGTCGTCTGCGTGCCAATGCCGTTCGGCGCCTTCCTAATCATAGGAGGTGCGCCGCGTATGTCTATTGCAAATGCTTCCGTTACACGCGCTGCCCTGGCTGGCGAGCGGCACACCGATTGCGGCATGTTGAAAGATCGGACGGATCGCATGTCGCGCGAATTTCTGGAGGCTGCAATGGAAGAACGTTTCGAGGGCAAGGTCGTGATCGTCACGGGCGCGGGTTCCGGCATCGGCGCGGCTACTGCGCGGCGGTTTTCGCTTGAAGGCGCAACAGTCGTGCTATGCGGGCGAACGGCCAGCAAGCTCGAAAGCGTCGCCAGCGCGATGCCTGCATCGCGCACCTGGGCACCGGCTGTCGACGTGCGCCAGTTCGAAGCCGTTGCGGCCCTCGTAAGCGGCACGATCGAGCGATTCGGGCGCCTCGACGTGATCGTCAACAACGCGGGCATCGCGCCGACGGGCCCCATCACCGAGGCGCCCATCGACGCCTGGCACGACGTCATCGCGACGGACGTGAGCGGCGTGTTCTACGGCTGCCGCGCGGCGATTCCGTATCTGAAGATCACGCGCGGCGCGATCGTGAACGTGTCGTCGGTATCGGGACTCGGCGGCGACTGGGGCATGAGTTTCTACAACGCGGCCAAAGGCGCCGTGACGAATTTCACGCGCGCGGCCGCGCTCGATTGCGCGGCAGATGGCATTCGCGTGAATGCCGTGTGCCCGTCCTTGACCGCGACCGATCTGACGAAGGACATGCTCGGCGACGAGTTGCTGATGGAGGCCTTTCGCGAGCGCATTCCGCTTGGCAACTACGCGCAGCCCGAGGACGTCGCCGCCGCCATCGCCTTTCTCGCCAGCGACGAGGCTCGCTTCATCACCGGCGTCAATCTTCCCGTCGACGGCGGGCTGACGGCGTCGAACGGGCAGCCGCGCCAGGCGTGAAGCGGAACCCGGATCGCGCGTGGTGCGGCGCTTGCTGCGTTGAAAACGAGGTACGCAGCAATTCAACTTGCAACACCCAACCCAGGGAGAAAACATGAGAAAGCATTTCAAGCTCAAGCACATCGTCATTGGCACGATCATCGCGGCGGGCGCGCTCGCCGTCGCGCCACTGGCTGCGGCGCAAACGCAAGCGGCATCGGAGACCTCCGCCAATCCTCTCGCGCAGTCCGACAAGGACTTCGTGCAGGCGGCCACAATGTCGTCGTCGACGGAGATCGATGCGGCCAAGCTCGCGACGGCCAATTCGGAAGACAAGGACGTGAAGTCCTTCGCTCATCACATGATGCTCGATCACACGAAGCTGACCGCCGAACTGAAAATGGCCGCGCCACATGGCGTCGCGGTGCCGAAGGACAATTCGGACACAGCCGTGCTGGGTTCGTTGAGGGGACTGAAGGGCAAGGCATTCGATCAGGCCTATATCAGCAAGGTCGGCGTGCAGGGCCATAAGGAAGCCGTGGCGGCGTTCGAGAAAGAAGCCGCCGATGGTCAGAACCCGAAGCTGAAGAAGGCCGCGCAAGATGCGTTGCCGACCATCCAGAAGCACTACCAGATGGCGCAGGATCTCGCGGCGAAAAAGGGCGTGGCGCAATAGGCGTGACGGGCACACGCGCCGCAACCGCAATCCAGAATGCCATCCATTCGCAAGGAGAACCGCATGTCGCAACATCCCGCTCATTCGCAGGACCAACGCCATCCGGGCCAGCCGAACCCGATCGACATCCAGAAAGCGCTTGCGGGCGCCAGCTATCCGACTACGCGCGAAAAACTGGTCGAGCGTGCCAGGCAGAATCACGCCAACACCGACATCGTCGATCTGATCGACAAGCTGCCCGATCACAACTACGACAGCCCGTCGGCCGTATCGAAGGAAATCTCGCGTATCCAGTGACTGAAGCCGGCTACGTGGGTCGTCATCTTGCATTGCAGGCGCTGCCGTCCGCGTGCGGCAGCGCCTGCAACGTCCCGCAATGGACGACGCCAGCGCTTCTTAAGCGTTCAATCATCCGCCGACACGCGAATCACGACCTTGCCGTGCACGTGGCCGCGTTCGACGCGCGCGAGCGCATCGCGTGCCGCGTCGAATGAGAACTGCTCGGCCACCACCACGCGCACATTTCCCTCGTCGATCATCTCGCCGATTTGCGCGAGCGTCTTGCCATCCGGGTGCGCGGTGTAACGCATCGCGCGCGCGCCGTGTTCGCTTGCCATCGTCTGCGACGGCTCGTCCAGCGTCGACACGAGCGCGCCGCCCCGGCGCACGACTTGCCACGAACGCCTCTGCGTGTCGCCGCCGACGAGGTCGAATACGAGGTCGACGTCGCACGCCGCGTCCTCGAAGCGTTGCGTCTTGTAGTCGATCACGTGTTCGACGCCCAGCGAGCGGACGAAATCGACGCCATCGCCCGAAGCTGTCGCGACCACTTTGGCGCCCTTGACGCGCGCGAACTGCACGGCGAAATGGCCGACGCCGCCTGCCGCCGCGTGGATCAGCACGCGCTCGCCGGCGCACAGCATGCCGTGCTCGAATAGCCCTTGCCATGCCGTCAATGCTGCAAGCGGCACGGCGGACGCGACCTGATGATCGATCGTGTTCGGCATGCGCGCGGCGGCGGCCGCCTTGATGGTGACGAACTGCGCGTAAGTGCCCTGCCCCTGGCCGACGAACGCATACACGTGCTGGCCCGGCTTCCAGCCGTTCACGTCGCTGCCCACACGTTCGATCACGCCCGACGCATCGCGTCCTGGCGTGAACGGCAACGCGTCCGCGCGAACCAGCGGGTATTGGCCTTCGCGTGTCTTGTAATCGACGGGATTGACGCTCGCGGCGCGCACCCGAATCAGCAGTTCATCGTGCGCCGGCTCAGGCACGGGGATGGAATCGCGCTGCAGGACATCCGGCCCGCCGAAGCGGTGAATGCGGTAGGCCTGCATCGCATCGGGTAAAGCTGACATGCTGTGCTCCTTTGTGAGGTGTTTCGGGAACCCTGCGCTCGTCGAAATTCAGAGAACTTTCGAGGATGCGGCCCGGCTCCATTCCCATGCGGCCTTCGTACAGGTGCAGGTCGGAGCCGCAGATGTTCATGGTCGTCAGCTTGACGAGAACGTCGCTGGGCTTCTCGATGCGCGCACCGGGCATGCCCTTCACTGCACCTTGCGCGGACCTTGGTGGACAAGTGCTTTCATCTCGCTTCGATATGAAGCGGCCGTCCCGGTATCGAGCATCCGTTATTCCCATCGCGGCAATCTCTTCCTGCGCTCACGCGTGAGCTGCAGATTGCTTCCGCGAGGCTCCGCGGCGCGTCGGCGACGTTGGGCGAAGACCGCGCGGCACGCTATCTGCTGCAACCTCAGTGCCGCATTGTCAGTGGATAGAAAGGTGCCTTCGGTGGCGCGGGGGAGGCAACACAATGGCGTCGCTACGCATTGAGCAACTACGTCCTACGCAATTCACGCACGGCATGCGCGAGGTCCGCGACAAGCTGCGCATGTACACGTCGCTCGCGGGCCATGAACTGGACATGGCGATTGCCGAGAAGCCCATTCCCTTCGTATTGGGCCCCGGCGAAGTGCCCTTCGCGATCGATCATCATCATGTCGCGACCGCGTTGTGGCATGCAGGCATTGCGCACGTGCCGGGCGTGCTCGTCAGCGACCTGTCGGGACTGGAGCCAGCGGATTTCTGGCTGACGCTGGAAAACCGGCGCTGGACCCATCCGTACGATCCCCATGGCCGGCGCGTGTCGTTCACCGACATGCCCGCCCACATCTGGGAAGCCGCCGACGACGAGTTCCGCAGCCTCGCGGCGTTCGTGCGCGACACGGGCGGCTATGAAAAGAGCACGGTGCCGCTCGCCGAATTCCGCTGGGCCGATCTGTTCCGCCAGGCGTTCGCGCCGCCCGGGAACGACGCCGCCTTCGCGAGCCTCATCGAACGCGGTGTGAAGCTGGCAAAGAGCGGCGCGGCACTGGGCCTGCCCGGCTATATCGGCACATCGGCCGTTCAGAACGAAAGCGCGGCGTGAACCGCTCGCGCTTCACGAGCCAAGGAGATCCGACATGGAACTGATCATCGCGGCATTCGGCGAAGGCAGGGATCTCACTGCCTCGCAGACGGCCATGCGCGCCGTCGCCGTGTTCTTCGCAGCACTCGTATTCATTCGCATCTCGGGCCGGCGTTCGTTCGGCCAGCGCTCGCCGTTCGACTACGTCGTCGCGATTCTGCTGGGCGCCACGTTGAGCCGCGTCATCATCGGCGCGTCGCCTGTGGTGCCGACGCTCGCGGCTTCGCTCGTGATCGTGCTGGTTCACCGCGCGCTCGCGTGGTGCTGCGTGCGCTCGCCCTGGCTGGAGTCGCTCGTGGTCGGCACCGAACGCGAGGTCTATCGCGACGGGCAGTTCGACAGCGCTCAGATGTCAGCTGCGCTGATCACGCGTACGGATGTGTTCGAGGCCGCGCGACGCGATTTTCATGCGCGAGACCTGAGCGACGTGCAAGCCGCGATTCTCGAACGCAACGGGCAGATGAGTCTCATACGCAAGCCGCGCAAGCCCTCGCACCCGCAGCAACGCGAGCCTGCGCGAAAGGATACGGCCGGCAGCGGGCGCTACGCGTGACGCATCCGCACACCAGAGCAAAGCATGGCGGGCATAAAAAAACGGAGCATGTTCTGCATGCTCCGTTTCTGCGACGCGGGCTGCGCCAGCGCTCAGGCTTACTCGTCGTCGCCCTTCAGTTGCGGCAGCGCGGACGATTCGCCCGGTGCGAGCAGGCCGACCTGCGAGTAGATGCGCAGCTTGTCGCGCGTGTCGGTGATGTCGAGATTGCGCATCGTCAACTGGCCGATCCGGTCGCGCGGCGAGAACGTCGACGCCACCTTCTCCATCGACAGACGCTCCGGCTGGTACGTGAGATTCGGCGATTTCGTGCTGAGCAGCGAATAGTCGTTGCCGCGGCGCAGCTCGATCGTCACTTCACCCGTGATCGCGCGCGCGACCCAGCGTTGCGCCGTTTCGCGCAGCATGATTGCCTGCGGATCGAACCAGCGGCCCTGATACAGTAGCCGGCCAAGGCGCCGGCCGTTCTCGCGGTATTGCTCGATCGTGTCCTCGTTGTGGATGCCCGTGACGAGACGCTCATAGGCGATGAACAGCAGCGCGAGACCGGGCGCCTCGTAGATGCCGCGGCTCTTCGCCTCGATGATGCGATTTTCGATCTGGTCGCTCATGCCGAGGCCATGACGTCCACCGATGCGGTTCGCTTCCAGCAGCAGCTCGACGGCATTCGGGAAGGTCTTGCCGTTCAGCGCGACGGGCTGGCCCTCTTCGAAGCGGATCGTGACTTCTTCCTTCGCGATCTGCACGTCGTCGCGCCAGAAGGCAACGCCCATGATCGGGTTGACGATCCTGATGCCGGACTCGAGGCTTTCGAGGTCTTTCGCTTCATGCGTCGCGCCGAGCAGGTTCGAATCGGTCGAATAGGCCTTTTCCGCCGACATCTTGTACTCGAAGCCCGACTGGCGCATGAACTCGGACATTTCCGCGCGGCCGCCGAGTTCGTCGATGAACTGCTGGTCGAGCCAAGGCTTGTAGATCTTCAGGTCGGGATTGACGAGCAGGCCGTAGCGGTAGAAGCGCTCGATGTCGTTGCCCTTGTACGTGCTGCCGTCGCCCCAGATGTTGACGCCGTCTTCCTTCATCGCGGAGACCAGCATCGTGCCCGTCACGGCGCGGCCGATGGGCGTCGTGTTGAAGTACGTGACGCCTGCCGTCGAAATGTGGAAAGCGCCCGTTTGCAGCGCCGCAATCCCTTCCGCGACCAGTTGCGCGCGGCAGTCGATCAGGCGCGCGCCCTCGGCGCCGTACTGCGTGGCGCGGCGCGGAATCGAGTCGTAGTCGTCCTCGTCCGGCTGACCGAGATTGGCCGTGTAGGCATACGGCACGGCGCCCTTCAGGCGCATCCAGTGCAGCGCGGCGCTCGTGTCGAGGCCGCCGGAGAACGCGATACCGACCTTCTGGCCGGTCGGAAGACTTTCGAGGATTGTGCTCATAATCAGAAACCGTTGAATCGACGTATGAAGGAATAGGGCAAACTTTATCAGACATGTCCGGCGCCAAACCAGGTCGGCAGGTTCGGCAGGTTCCGCGCGCCGCTATGGGCTGGAGCGCAGCGGATCGTCGAGAATCGACTGCGGCACCGTTTCAGGATCGGGATCTTTCGCGCTCACGAAGCACTGCTCGGCGTCGCCGATCATGCGCACGGCAGCGTCGATCAGTTCGTCCAGACGCTCCAGCAGCTCCGCGGGCGCCTGCGCGCCGCCTGCGGCGGGCTCCCCTTCCAGTTGCCCGATCAGCGACCCCGCCGTCTGCAGATACGGGATCGCCTGATGGTAGTTTTCGATCGACACCAGCGCGTAGCCGCGCGCGCTGACCAGCAAGCTGCGGTAATGGTCCGCCAGTTCCGACTCGCCGCTGATCCGATGCAGCTTGTCCGACACGCGCTGCAGCCAGGCGGGCACCTGCTCCTCCAGCGCGGCCGCGCGCTGCCGCAAATCGGCATATTCGGCAAGCAATTGGGCCTGTTCCAACGGGGCAGCGCTGTCCATGATGGGCGGTTCGTGGTCGGGAGTGAACCCGACATCTTACTGCACCGCGCCCGCTTCACCGAACCGGGCCCCGATCCGGGCCCCGATCTGGGGCCCGAACTTGATCCGCGCTTTGCCCCCGATCATCGCGATCTTGCCCGCTGATAGCGGCGTTCGACGGATCATTCGTCCGCGCTGCTCGCCGCGATCGAAATGCGCCGGCGCACCACGCTGATCGCCTGTTTCAACGCGTACACGTCGTGCAGATAGCGCTTGGGCACCCTGATCTGGCTGGCCTGCGCATCGATGTTCTCGATCTCGCTGCGCCATTGGGCGAGCTGGTCCGTCGACGGCTTCGCGGTTCGCCAGATTTCGTCCTCGAGCGATTTGAGCTCGCGATACCAGACCACGAAGCGGTTCTTGACGCGCGACTCCAGCATGCGCGGCAGCGCCTGGAGCACGCCGATCAGCACGGCCATGAACGGCAGCAGGATCAGCAGGCGCCGCTCGATGAAACTGGCCAGCCAGAACGGCAGATAACGCTGCAGGAACGGCCGCCCGGACCGGAAGTAGCGTTCGCTTTCGCTGGCGACGGGGAATTCGTCGGTTTTCAGGTTCGGAAACGCGCCGAGCGGCGTGAAGTAGTCCTCGCCCGAATGCGCGGTCCTCGCGGCGTCGAGCAGCAGATAGACGAGCGCGGGATGCAGCGTATCCTTCGCGACCAGCAGCGCCGTCGCGGCAAGCAGCGTGACGTCCGCTTGCGGAAGATCGTCGACGATGCTGGTCGATGCACGCGGAAACGTCACCTTCGACAGCGACGGGAATTTCTGCACGAGCGCGTCGGCCTGCGCGAAGCTCATCAGCTTGAGGTCGCTCGTCAGCAACGCCCGCTGTGTCGGCGCATCCGGCCTGCCGATGAAGAACGCCGCGTCGAGGCAGCCGTCCTCGAGGCAGCGCGACGCCTTTTGCGCATCCATTTCGAAGAACTGCGTGTTCTCGGGCGTCACGCCGCTGTAGCCCAGCAATGTGCGCGAAACCTGCAACAGCCCGCTGCCCGGCACGCCGACGCCGATCCGCTTGCCGCGCAGTTGCGCGAGCCGGTTCACGGTCCCGGCGCCCCGATAGAAGACCCAGATGGGTTCATATGACACCGCGGCGATCGTCTGCAGATGATCGGTTTCCTGCGGCTCCGTGGTGCCCGACTGGATGAAGCCCACCTGATACTCGCTGGCGGGATCTTTGAGGCGCTCGTAATTTTCGACCGATCCCGACGAACTGCGGATGTCGAGCGTCACGCCGTCGCGTTTGAGGATGGGCGCATAGCGGTCCGCGAAGCCGCGATAGATGCCGTTGTCCGCGCCCGTCGTGATGACGATGCGCGTCTGGAAAGCGGGCTCGATGACGGCGTACAGCCCGAGGCCGAGCGCCGCCAGCCCCACGGCCGCCGCGGTGGCGAGCAGCCAGCGGCGCCGTGGCGTGATGGGGGCTTTCTGGCTGCGCTGCAGCGCTGGCTTTTCTCTGGGCATCGGCTCGCCCTCTTGTGCGCGCTCCGCGCGAGCGCGCGCCGCGTTGAACGGGTCGACGCGGGCCCGTTTGCGGCCCGCGCCGTCGATCCTGATCTCGCGCTGCCGCGCGGCGCCGTCAGTATTTCTGCGGCACGTAGCGTATCGGCCGGTCCGGCTGCCGATAGCCTTCCGGCTTTTGCCGCTTCGGAAGCTTCACCTTCTCGCGCGGCATCGGCTGGTACGGAATGCTGTCGAGCAGATGTGCGATGAGATTGAGCCGCGCGCGCTTCTTGTCGTCGGAGCGCACGACGTGCCACGGCGCCTCGTCGGTATCGGTGGCCGCGAACATGTCGTCTCGCGCGCGCGAGTAGTCGTACCAGCGGCTGTACGAAAGAAGATCCATCGGCGAGAGCTTCCAGATCTTGCGGCCGTCGTTGATGCGCGCTTCGAGCCGGCGGGTCTGCTCCTCCTCGCTGACTTCGAGCCAGTACTTCAGAAGAATGACGCCCGAATGAATGATCGCGCGTTCGATCAGCGGCACCCCTTTGAAGAAATCGTGCACCTGTTGTTCGGTGCAAAAACCCATCACGCGTTCGACGCCCGCGCGGTTGTACCAGCTTCGGTCGAACAGGACGATTTCGCCCGCCGCGGGCAAATGCGGCAGATAGCGCTGGACGTACATCTGGGTCTTTTCGCGTTCGGTGGGCGCGGGCAGCGCGATGACGCGAAACACGCGCGGGCTGACGCGTTCCGTGATCGCCTTGATCGTGCCGCCCTTGCCCGCGCCATCGCGTCCCTCGAACACGATGCAGACTTTCGCGCCCGTTTTCACGACCCATTCCTGCAGCTTCACCAGTTCGACGTGAAGCGACTTCAGCTCTTTTTCATACGCCTTGTTCGTCAGGGGTTCCTGCCCGCCAGCCGGTTCGCCCGGCTTGTCGCGCGCGCCGTCCGCAAGCTTGCTGCTGGCGCTGCTTTTTGCCGTCTTCGCTTCAGCCATTGCTCGTCTCCCATGAACGTCATCGCCGGTTCGCCTCGCCGTCCTTGCCGGGCACGGACGGCTGCCGCATTCAGGACTCGTCGCGCTCGGGTACGACCTGGGCCACCAGCGTGCGGTTCTTCCAGAACATGTTGTGAACGCGCGGTTGCAGCGCGTGCAGCACATGCGCGCCGACATCGTTGAAGCCGAGCACGACGGCGGGACGCTCGCCCGTCCCTTCGACGCGCTGAATCGTGTCGAACGGCGGAAACCCGTAGCGGCACAGGAACGACTTGATTTCGTCGTCGGTGGTCGCGTCTTCGATATTGCCTATCCACAGTTCAGCCATAGCGACGTTCTCCTCATGGAAAAAGACAACGTAAAGGTACTCGCAATCAGTCTATGATTTTCCGCGCGCATTGCGGTGCATTGCTGCGCATTTGTCGGCGCATTTGTATCGCGTATTCGAACATCGCGCCTATGCGAATCCGCAACGCCAATGGCGATCGCTCCCGAAACTGAAACGTTTCACCCGCCCGGTGAGCCGCCCCTCACGGCGACGAGGCCGGTTTCGGGCTTTCCTGCTGCTGTGCTTCGCCGTGCGTATCGGCTTGCTGGTCGTCTTTTTTCTTTGCCTGACGCGCCTTTTGCTCGGCCTTGCGCTGTGCGTCCTGCATCGGTCTGAGCGCGGACGGCTGCGCCGACGCCATCTGCGGCAATACCGGCAATGCAACGCTCAGGCTGGCTGCGATGGCGAGAAGAAACAGATTGCGGCTCATGATCGATTCCCCGCGGCGTCCCCCGCTCCGATCTTATAGCGCGCGCATCGCGGCGTCGATATGCAGGCCGCCGGGCGGCAAGTCCGCGCGCCGGAAGCGCACCAGCGCGAACGCGCGCATCTGCGGTGTCTCGCCAGGAATGCGCACGAAGTGAAACTCGATATCGTTGCCCTGCTTCGCATTGCCTTCCTGCACGACGTTCATCATGTCGATGCGGATATGCCGGTTGCGCAGATAGACATGATCCTCCGGCTGGCCGAACACGTCGCAAATGCCGTTCAGTTCGTACTCGATGACATCCGCGGGCGCTCTAAGGGCAGCGAGGCTGTCGGCGTTCTGCGCGATCTGCGTCTGCACGTGCACGAGTTCGTGCGCCGCGACGTCCGGGCCGCCGCCCGCCACCGACGACATGCCCGTGCCCCGCCGATGCAGCAGCGCAACCCGCTCCTGGATCAGCTCGCGCCCGCGCGCGAGCCGCGCGGCACGCGTGGCGGCCAGCATCGACAGCCCCTCCAGCGCGAGCTGATCGATCAGCCTGCGTACGATCTCTTCGCGCAGCGCCGCCTCGGTGAGCCCGCAGATGCGCACGCGATGATCGCTGAAGGACAGCGTGGTTTGCGCCACATCGTGATGGATCGTGTCGCCGTCGAGCGCGACGCCGAGCACGTGCCGCTCGGTCAACGCCATCCCGAGCGTGCCGTGCAGATCGGTGGCGTCGGGATGCTGCTCGAAGAAAGCGCGCACCTCTTCGGAGCGGCCGAACGTATCGGCGATGTCGTCGGGCGTGGCGAAGAACGCGCGCAGGCTCGGGTTACTGGCCCATGTGTCGGCGTTGGCGTCGAGCGTCGCGGGCAGCGACGCCATCAGCGTGTCCGCGTACTGAAGCGTGGCGGTAACGGGCTTTTTCAGCCGCTGGCGATAACGGCTAGCCATGGCGATTCGCGGATCGATGGCGACGATGCGCCCGATCGCCTCGTCGATCCGCGCGGCGTCGTGTGGCGACACCGATGCTTCCTCACCCACGAACAGCCGGCGCAGCAGACCCATGGTCGATCACTCCCAGCACGAACGCACGCGTCGAACAGCCTTCCCCGCGAACGAGCATACGCACGAAAAAACCGCTTTGCCAGTGCTTTACGTCGCATGCCGCACAGACGCGCATGACGCTCCTTGTATCTTTTGTTTTATCTGTTATGAAACCGCGCCTCGCCGGGCATCAAACGCTCGCCTTCATGCCCGCATTTCAGGCAGGCGATCCATTGACGCGGGCCCAGCAGACGCCCACACGCGCGTTGCCGCCGCCGCGCGCGCATAGTCGCGGAAATCGCGCGGCGGCCGGCCCAACGCGCGCAGCACGCCGTCCTGCACGGACGCGTTGCGTCCATCGAGCACTTCGCTGAACAGGTAGCGGATGAGCCCGATCATGTCCGGCGGCAACTGTGCTTGTTCGAGCGCGGCCCCGTACGCATCCAGCGGAACGCGCGTGAAGCGAACGACGCGGCCTGACGCGTGGGCGATCTCGGACACCGCGTCGCCGAAGGTCAGCAGGCGCGGGCCCGTCAGCTCGTATAGCTGGCCTGCATGGCCGTCGTCCGTCAGCGCGGCGGCGGCGGCATCCGCGATATCGTCGGCATCGACAAACGGCTCGCCGATATCGCCGACGGGCAACGCAAGCTCGCCTGCGCGTATCGGCTCCAGAAAATGCGCTTCGCTGAAGTTCTGCATGAACCAGCTTGCGCGCAGCAAGGTCCATTCGACGCCGGACCCGCGCACGATCGCCTCGCAGCGCTGCGCTTCCTGCTCGCCGCGCCCGGACAGCAGCACCAGCCGGCGTGCGCCGCACTGTACGGCAAGCCGCGTGAAGGCCTCGATATCGTCGGCGGCGCCCGTCACCGCGAGGTCCGGAAAGTACGTGAGATAGACGGCCTTCGCGCCATCCAGCGCGGGCGCCCACGTCGCGCGGTCTGCCCAGTCGAAAGGCGGTCTGGCCAAGCGCGAGCCGTGCCGAACGTCGATGCCGCGTGCCGCGAGCCGTTGAGCGACCCGGCGGCCCGTCTTGCCCGTGCTGCCGAGCACGAGAATCGTGTCTGCTTTCATGGTTGTCTCCTCTGAACGCCGCCGCGTATCGCGACGGTGAGTCCAGCATAGGGCTGCGAACCAGGACGAACAATGACCTTCTGTCCGCCGTTCATGCTCATTCGTCCAGGCGCCTGGACGAACCCGCAGACGGCACCTAGACTGGGTTCATGGACCCACTGCCCGAATCCGCGGATCCGCTCGGCGAGGCGCTGCACTTTCTGCGCATGAGCGGCACCTTCTATTGCCGTTCCGAGTTCACCGCGCCCTGGGCGCTCGAGTTGCCGCCGTTCGCGCACTCGCTGATGTTTCATGTCGTCACGTCGGGCGCATGTCTGCTCGAAGTGGAAGGCGCCGGGCAGTGCGTGCTGCGCCCGGGCGACCTCGCGCTCGTGCCGCACGGCGCGGGCCATCGGCTGACGAGCGCCGCCGGCGTGCCCGCCGCACAACTGTTCGATCTGCCGCGCGTAGCCGTCAGCGCCCGCTACGAAATCCTTCGGTATGGGCAAGGCGGCGAGCCGACCACGATGATCTGCGCGCTCGTGCGTTTCGATCACCCCGCGGCGCAGCAGTTGATCCGGCTGTTGCCGAAGCTGATTCGCGTCGACACGTGGCAGTCGCCCGAAACGGAGTGGATACAAAGCACGCTGCGCTTCATCGCCGCCGAGGCGCATCAGCAGAATCCGGGCGGCGAAACCGTCATCACGCGGCTCGCCGATATCCTCGTGATACAGGCGATCCGCGCCTGGATCGCGCAGGCGCCCGACGCGCAGACGGGTTGGCTCGGCGCGCTGCGCGATGGCCAGATCGGGCGCGCGATCGCGATGATCCATCGTGATCCGGCGAGCAACTGGACCGTGGCGGCGCTGGCCGACCGCGTGAGCATGTCGCGCTCGGCGTTTTCGGCGCGCTTCACGCAACTGGTCGGCGAGCCCGCGATGCACTACGCGGTGCGCTGGAAAATGCAGGCTGCGCTCACGCAGCTGCAGGAAACCGACGCGTCGCTGACGGCACTCGCGACGCGTCTTGGCTACGATTCGGACGCCGCGTTCAGCCGTGCGTTCAAGCGTGTCGTCGGCGTTTCGCCGGGCGCGGCGCGCCGGGCCGCGCGAACGCACGCTGAAATGCCGCCCGTCAACGGGTTCGACGACGACGCCATGCCGATCCGATACGGCAAAACGATGCGGCCACCGGATGCGCAGTGAGCAGCGACGGTCAGTCGAAGTCGAACATATCGAACAGCGACTTCTTCCTGCGACGCGGATCGTCGCACTTGCGACGATCGTCGTCATGACCGTATCGGCCGCCCCATTCTTCCGTGCGGCGCGTATCGCGTCCGGCGTAGCGCGTATTGCGTTCGGGTTGCCGCTCAGGCTGGCGCTCCAAGCGTTCGGGCTCGGGCGCGTCCATCTGGTTCAGCAGCTTGTCGAGTTCGCCGCGATCGAGCCAGATGCCGCGGCAGGTCGGACAGTAGTCGATCTCGATGCCTTGACGCTCGGTCATCAGCAGATCCGGGGTCTTGCAAACAGGGCACTTCATGGCATTGCTCCTTGATGTAGCCGTTGATCTTTCCGTATCCTGTGCGGTGCGGTGCGGTGCGGTGCGGTGCGGCACGGCGCGGCGCGGCAGCGAAACCACACCCACCTGTCTGTCCAGCTGTTTCGTCAGCTTGCGAGCGATGAATCGTCCGCCCGTGCTTTTTCCGTCGCGATCGCGCGGCCGCGCTTGAGCTTCCTGCGCCGCGCCAGCATGTTCATGCCTTCGACGAAACCGGCAAACGTCATTGCCGCGTAGATATAGCCCTTCGGTACGTGCGAGCCGAAGCCCTCGGCAATCAGCGTCATGCCGATGACCAGCAGGAAACTGAGCGCGAGCGTGACGATGGTCGGGTTGCGCTCGATGAACTTCGACAGCGGGCGCGCCGCGAACAGCATCGCCGTGACGGCCGCGATCACCGCGATGAACATGATGGGCAGATGGTCCGTCATGCCGACGGCCGTGATGATGCTGTCGACCGAGAACACGAGGTCCAGCAGCAGGATCTGGCCGATGGCAGCCGTTGCCGTCAGGCCGCCGACGCCCACCGCCGCGTCGGTGACCTCGTCGGCGTCGTGGCTCACGTGGTGGTGCATTTCTCGCGTTGCCTTCCACACGAGGAACAGGCCGCCCGCGAGCAGAATGAGGTCGCGCCACGAAAACGCGTGATCGAACATCGTCAACACCGGCTCCGTCAGGCGCGCAATCCACGCGACGGTGCCGAGCAACGCGAGCCGCATCACCAGCGCCAGCATGATGCCGATGCGCTGCGTGCGCGCGCGATGCGCTTCAGGCAGCTTGTTGCTCAGAATGGAGATGAAGATCAGGTTGTCGATGCCGAGCACGACCTCCATCACGACCAGCGTCAGGAGCGCGGCCCATGCTGCGGGATCGGCGGCGAGGGTCAGTAAGGTGTCCATGTTTGAGCGCGTTGTTATGTGGTTGAAGAAAACGGCTGATTACTGGTTCACAGCCTGAAGACACGATGATCGGGTAATTCGCTCATCGGAAAAACCAGTGATAAGCTTAAGATTAGTTCGTTTTTTTCGAAGTGAAACCGCGCATGCTCAACTATCGTCACTTGCATTATTTCTGGGTCGTCGTGCAGGAAGGCGGCTTCGCCCGTGCCGCCGAACGGCTCGATATGGCCGTACAGACGATCAGCGCGCAAGTGCGCGAACTGGAAAAGTCGCTGGGACACCAGTTGCTCAAGCCTGCGGGACGCGGCGTCGCGATGACAGAAGCGGGACAGGCCGCCTACGCACGAGCGGAAGAGATTTTTCAGCTCGGGCGCGCGCTGAACGACGAAGTACGCGAGGCCGCGAGCGGCAATGTCGCGCGCTTCGCGGTCGGCCTGACGGATGGCATTTCGAAGCTCGCCGTGCACGCCATTCTGACGAGCGTGCTCGACACGCCGTCGTTGCGGCTGCTCTGTCACGAAGGCGACGCGGAAGAATTGCTGGCGGAACTCGCCCATCATCACCTGGATCTCGTGCTGTCGAGCCAGCCTGCGCCGCACAACTCGAACTTGCGGCTATCCAGCGAGCGCCTCGTCGCTTCGCCCATCGACTGGTACGGGCCGAGCGCCATCGTGCGAAAAACCCACGTCGATCATTTTCCGCAAAGCCTCGCGTCGTTGCCCGTGCTGCTGCCAACGGGGCACTCGTCGCTGCGCTCGCGGCTCGACCGCTGGTTCGAGGCCGAAGGCATCCGGCCGCGCATGGCGGGCGAGTTCGAGGACAGCGCATTGATGGCGCTGTTCGCGGCGCGCGGCATGGGCGTGTTTCCGCTCGCGGCGTTCGGCGCGGAACGCGATGATCCGCTGCATCGCGGCTTGCGCTGGCTCGGGCGCTCGTCCGACGTGAAGGAAGAGATTCACGCGATCGTGTCGCGACGCGGCAGGCATCATCCGCTGACGCAGAAAGTGTTGGCCTCCGCGCTTTCCTGAGCGCGCACGTCGCGGCGTAGTTCGGTTTTTCCGAAGTTGAAGTTCCGCTATTTCTGCTTTTTCATGAACACCCGCACGCCTTACAGTGAGGCCGTACTCACCACGGAGGTGTCTCATGCAAGTCCTGTTCAAGTCCCGCGATCTCGAAGCCGTCCGTTTGCGCAGCTTCGCGCGGCAACGTATCCGGTTCGTGTTTCGCCGCATGGACTGGCTCATTTCCCGCGCGACGGTCAGCCTGTCGGACATCAACGGCCCACGCGGCGGTCTGGACAAGCGCTGTCAGGTGCAGGTGCAGACGCCCGATGCGACGCCCGTGGTCGTCACGTCGATTGCAAGAGACTGGCGAGGCGCGCTCGATCTGGCGCTCGCGCGTGCGGCGCGTTCGATCGTGCGCAGACAGCAGGCCCGCACGGCGACGCGGCGCATCAGCCAGCGTGAGCGGCTGTGGGCCGCTCAGCCTGATCCCGCGTAACCCGTTGCGCGATGCGTAGCGTGGCAGCGGACGGCAGCGTCGGCGCGATGCCGCCGTCCGTCACTGCGTTTTTCACCCGTTATTCCCGCATCGCGCGGTCGAGCACGCTCAGGCCGTCGACGGCGCCTCGCGCGAGGCCGATGCCGTGGTTCGGCGCAATGCCGAAATCGCGCGGATTGATGCGAATGATGCGCGGCCCGTTGTGCTCGCTGAACAATCGCACGGTCGGGATCGCCTTGCCCGCGCCAATTTCAACGACGACGGGACGCTCCACCGTCGACAGCCACGCCTGCAGCCGCGTCTCCTGCTGCTCGGTGCGCAACGCGATCCAGTCGTAATCGCCGAACATCAGAATATTGGGCCGTGCCAGCGCGCCGCACACCGGACAGCGCGGCAACGGACTGACCAGTTCGCAAGTCGTTTCGTCGACGATGGGCTGCACTTGCGCGGCAGACCATAGCCCGTCGTGACAGACTTCCGAGCATTGCAGCACGTGAATGGAACCGTGGCACTCGGCGATGACTGCCTCGTCGAAACCCGCCGCCTGGAACTGACCATCGACGTTGCTAGTGAACACGGCCAGTCCGCGCGGCATCGCGGCGGCCCACCGGCGCAAGATGTCGAAGCCCGCGTGCGGCAGCGTGCGCCGGTAAAGATCCAGACGATGCCCGTAGAAGCCCCAGCATAGCCGGGGATGCAGCGCCATCGCGCGCGGATTCGCCATGTCCTGAAAGGTCAGGCGATGCTGCTTCAACGGCGGATAGGCACGCCAGAAACCCTCCGCGCCGCGATAATCGGGCAGGCCCGAATCGACGCCCATCCCCGCCCCCGCCGTTACCAGCAGGCCGTCTGCCTCGCGCAGCCACGACACGGCGCGGCGGATACGTTCTCTCTCTTCCATCGCGATACTGTAGCAACCCCAAAAGTCATCGTGCTGACGCAACGGCGCGGGCTCCGTTGCGAACGCCGCGGGTTGCCTCTATTCTTTGCGCACCGTTTGGGGCGCGCCGCTCGCCTGTCAAGCCATTCAAGGAGACGATCCAATGTCCGCTTCCGCCGCTGTGTTCGCTATTCTCGTCGCGCTATTGCTGGGCGCGATGATTCCGGGGCCGAGTTTCGTGCTCGTCGCGCGAAACGCGATCAGCCTGTCGCGCGGCGACGGGCTGTCGACGGCACTGGGAATGGGGATCGGCGGGATTTTCTTCGGCGGCGTCGCGCTCGCCGGCTTGTACACGCTGCTGGTGGCCGTCGAGTGGCTGTACATCGGGCTGAAGGTGGCGGGCGGCTTGTATCTGCTCTATATCGCGTCGAAGATCTGGCGCGGCGCGGCTCGCCCGATCGAAATGGATCGCGCCGACGCGGCGCAGGGCTTCAGCGCGCGAAAGTCGTTCTGGATCGGCCTGACTACGCAGCTCAGCAACCCCAAAACGGCGATCTGGTACGGCAGTATCTTTGCCGCGCTGCTGCCGCAGCATCCGCCCGTCTGGTGTTACTTCGTGTTGCCGCCGCTCGTGTTCGCGGTGGAGTTCGGGTGGTACACGGTCGTCGCGCTGTGTTTTTCGAGCCGGCGGCCACGCGAAATCTATCTGCGCGCGAAGACGTGGATTGATCGGATTGCGGCAGGCGCGATTGCCGCGCTCGGATTGCGGCTGATCGTTGGGGCTGCAAAGGTCGGCATCTGACGACGGCCAGTTTTGACGCCGGCGCGTGGATGCCTGCGTCAAGCAAAGGGCCGCGACCGGCCCGGGCGAACCGCCGACAATGCGGTCATAAGCAGAACGGGAGCACGAAACCGTGCTCCCGTTCTTTTATGCGGCGGCTTAGCGGCGATACGCTTCCGCGAGAACTGCGCAGTGCTGCAGATGCAGATCGACGGCGCGGATGGCGAGCTCGCGCAGGCGCGAAAGCCAGCTCGTGGACGGTGCAGCGGCGGTCGTAGCTTGTTGCATGGCGGACTCCTTGTACGGGTATCACCCTAGGTAATAACCCTAGTATATCCGTAGACATGACGCGCCGCAACAAAACAATTCGCTCCCACCTGATTTTTAGATCGCGCTGCGTCCGGCGGGAACAGTTCAATCGATCGGAGGCCGCAATATCCGCTTGAATCGTCGTTGCCAATATTCATTAGCTCGCAAATCACTCCCGCCCGATCACTTAATACGCGATGGAAAGGCCAACGTTGCATCACCAACCAGATGACATCCGTATTTCACCTTGAAGTGATATTTCGCTTTAGCAAACAGGTCATGCCGGATTTCACAATGATCGACGCGTTCACGAATCGATTCAAAGCATCGCGCACTGTTGCGTTCAGACCAACGGTGTATTGGAAAAATTAACGTGATGTCGAAAAAACTTTTGCTCTAAGATTCGCCGTGCTCCAACAACGCCCAATCCAAGAGGAAGTTCATGGACATCCATTCGATCCGGCAATCCGCTTTCGCGATGCCCGTTCATAATCCCGCCTACCCTCGCCCGCCGTTCCGTTTTCTCAATCGCGAGTATTTCATCATCTCGTACGAAACCGACATGGATGCGCTGCGCGCGATCGTGCCCGAACCGCTCCAGCCCGAAAACGCGCTGGTCCATTATGAGTTCATCCGCATGCCGGATTCGTCGGGCTTCGGCGACTACACGGAAAGCGGTCAAGTCATTTTGGTGCGCGACATGGATGGGCGCCTCGCGAACTACACGCATTCGATGTATCTCGACGACGAAGGACCGATTGCGGGCGGCCGTGAAATCTGGGGTTTTCCCAAGAAACTCGCGCGCCCGAAGCTCGGCGTCGACGGCAACGACACGCTGCTCGGCACCCTCGACTACGGCACGCAACGTATCGCGACGGGCACGATGGGCTACAAGCACCGCACACTCGATATCGAAGTCGAACGCGCGAAGCTCGCCGATACGCCGAACTATCTGCTCAAGGTGATTCCGCATGTCGACGGCACGGCGCGCATCTGCGAACTCGTGCGCTTCTATCTGCGCGACGTGACGGTACTGGGCGCATGGAGCGGCCCCGCCGCCCTCGAACTGCACCCGCATGCGCTCGCCCCCATTGCGGATCTGCCCGTGAAACGCGTCGTCGGCGCGCGTCACGTGACTGCCAATCTCACGCTCGACATCGGCGAAGTCGCGTTCGATTATCTCGCCCCTGCACACGCTGCAGCATCCGCTGCGAAGACATCGAACGACGACGCACTCGAGCTCGCCGTCTAACCCTCTCCACACCATTCAAGGGAATACACAATGTCACTGCAAAACAAGGTCGCGCTCGTGACGGGTGCAGCAAGCGGTATCGGCGAACAATGCGCGCGCAAGCTCGCGAGCCTCGGCGCCGCCGTGGTGATTGCGGATCTGAACCTCGAGAATGCGCAGAAGGTTGCGTCGAGCATCGTCGAAAACGGCGGCAAGGCAATTGCCGTTGCGATGGACGTGACCAATGAAGACGCTGTGAACGCGGGTGTCGAACGCGCAGTGAAAGAACTCGGCAGCATCGACGTGCTGGTGTCGAACGCGGGCATTCAGATCGTCGCCCCGATCGAGGAATACGCGTTTGCCGACTGGAAGAAGATGCTCGCTATTCATCTCGACGGCGCGTTTCTGACAACCAAGGCTGCCATCAAACATATGTACGGCAGCAAGCGCGGCGGCTCGATCGTCTACATGGGCTCGGTGCACTCGCATGAAGCGTCGAAGCTGAAGTCGGCCTATGTCACCGCGAAGCACGGACTGCTCGGCCTCGCGCGTGTGGTGGCGAAGGAAGGCGGCCCGCGCGGCGTACGCGCGAACGTCGTATGCCCGGGCTTCGTGCGCACGCCGCTCGTCGACAAGCAGATTCCCGAGCAGGCGAAGGCACTCGGCATCACCGAAGAGGAAGTCGTGAAGAACGTGATGCTGAAGGAAACGGTCGACGGCGAATTCACGACGGTCGATGACGTCGCGAATACGGTGGCGTTCCTTGCGGGCTTCGAATCGTCGGCGCTGACGGGGCAATCGGTGATCGTCAGCCACGGCTGGTCGATGAAGTAAGGAGCACGTATGCGCAGCGACACAAAAAATATCAGCGCGCAGCCGCAGCCGTTTGTGTTGCCGCGCTACGACGAGATCGCGCTCGTGCTGCAAGGCGGCGGCGCGCTCGGCTCTTACCAGGCTGGCGTAGTAGAGGGGCTCGCCGAGATGAAGGTCGAGCCGGACTGGATTGCGGGCGTGTCGATCGGCGCGCTCAATACGGCGATCATCGCCGGCAATGCGCCGGAGAAACGCGTGGAAGCGCTGCGAGGCTTCTGGAATGCAATCTGCCATCCGCTCGATTGGGTGGGCAGCATCAGTGCGTGGACGCTGCCCGGTCTTGGCTTGCATGACCTCTCGCGCAAGTGGGCCAGTATGTGGGCGGCAGGCCGCGCATTGACGGAAGGCCAGCCGGGTTTCTTCGCGCCGCGCATGCCGTTGCCCGTTGCAGGGCTCGGCAAGCTGGACCCGAGCCGCGTGAGCTACTACGACACGGCCGCGTTGAAGGAAACGCTGCTGCAGTTCGCGGACTTCGATCGCATCAACGACGGCGCGACGCGCGTATCCGTCGGTGCCGTGAACGTGCGCACGGGCAATCTGACGTACTTCGACAACCGCAAGATGCGGCTTGCGCCCGAGCATTTCATGGCGTCAGGCGCATTGCCGCCGGGCTTTCCCGCCGTCGAGATCGACGGCGAATACTACTGGGACGGCGGCCTTGTATCGAACACGCCGCTCACGGAAGTGCTGCGCGATTCGGATCACAAGGACACGCTGGTGTTCCAGGTGGACCTGTGGAGCGCGCGCGGCAACGCTCCGGGCGATTTTCTCGACATATCGGAACGCGCCAAGGACATTCAATATTCGAGCCGTACCCGCGCGATCACGAACATGCTGGCCGAGCGGCAAAAGCACGCGCGCTTCATCAAGGAACTGCTCGAGCACGTGCCGAGCTCCGTGTTGAAAGCCGACCCGATGTTCCGCCTGGCCGAGCAGGCGGCGGACGGCAGCGCGATCAACGTCGTGCATCTGATCTACAAGAACAAGCCGTACGAAGGTCACTACAAGGACTACGAGTTCAGCATGGACACGATGCTCGAACATTGGCAAAGCGGACTCGAGGATATTCGCGATTCGTTTGCGCATCGCGAGTGGTTCGACGTGCCGAGCCGCGAACAGGGCTTCGTCACGCATGACGTGCATCGCCCGGCAGGCGCGGTTCCACAGTCCGACAAGGAAACCGTCGAAGCGGCACTCGGCAAACGACGCAAAGAAGCAGCCTGAGCTTTCGGGTTCAAGCGTCGCATGACGATAGCGGCTCTGCGGCATGCGCCGCGGAGCCGTTTTTTTTGTTGCTCGCGCGCGCATTCTTCACTACATGCGCGACGCACCGTTCAATTGCCGCCGGGGAAACCCAGCGCGCTCGCTTTGGCGCGCAAATCCGCGAAGCGTCCGCCGGGCGGATTGGCCTGTGCGCTCGATGCGGACGCGGACGGAACCTGCTGACTGCGATCGATTCCACCGAGTCCCGGTATGCCCGCGCCCACCGGGCAGGCCGTCCCGAACGTGCCTTGCGTCACGGCGATAGCGGGCGCATCGGTACGCGCGGCGTCGCCGAAGTCGAGCGCGTAAGCCATGTTGAAGGTATTCGGATCGCTTGCGCGCACACCTAGCGGGTCGAGACCGAAGCGCCACGCGAGCAGTTGATGAATCGAACTCGGATCGAATGGATAGCGCGACACGGTGTTCGCGCGCACGCGCGGCCCGAGCAGCATGCACGGTACGCGAAACCCGAGCCGTCCATCATTGCCGACGCCCCGTTCCGCTGTCGACACCGGCTTGACGGGCGGCACCACATGTTCCATGAAGCCGCCCCATTCGTCGTACACGATGATCATCAGCGTCGTGCTCCACTTCGGCCCCGTGCGCAGCGCGTCGTAGATCTTGCCGAGCAGCACCTGGCCATTGCGCACGTCGGCATGCGGATGATCGTCGTTCGACGTACCCTGTGCTTCGCCCGCGAAAGACGGATCGACCATGCAGAACGATGGCAGGCTGCCCGCCGCCGCATCCACGAGAAAATCGGCAAAGAGCTTCGAGCGGCCGACATAGCGCGTGCCGTACAGCGCCGTGAACGGAACATCGTGGAAGTAATACGTCGATGAAATGTTCTTCGCGTCGAGCCGGTCCCAGATGGTCGCCAGTGTGGCGGTATCGGTGCTGTCGTCGAGGCGGTCCGTCTCGCCGCTGTGCAGATAGAGCCGGTTCGGGAAAGTCGCGGACAGAATGCCGCTCATGTAGTAGTCGCACACCGTGTATTGCGTGGCGGCGCCGCGATAAAAGTCGAGATCGTCCGCGCCGAAATAGCCGATGGGCAGCAGGTCGCCGCGCGTCAGACTGGTGCCCGGGGTCAGCAGAAAGCCGTTCATCGCGCCACCGGCGAGATGCGTGCGCCCGGCGCTGTACAGGTGATTGGGATCGGCGAACGAGCAGGCCTGGAAGCCATATGACGCATTCGACGTCAACGCGAACGAGGACTGCGTCTGGCCGAATGCATCGGTGAACTGGCGGACCTGCTGGTGTTCCGCATTCGGCACCCACCCGAACAGATGATCGAACGAGCGGTTTTCCATCGTGACGAGGACGATGTGATCGATGCCTGACGCCGCCGGGTCTGGCAACGCGGGCCGCGGAAGGTTCGCGCGATCGGGCGGAATCCCGCTCGTCGTTCCCGTGCTTGTCGACGATCCCCCGCTCCCTCCTCCGCCGCAAGCCGACAACGCAACGGTACCGGCGAGCGCCGCCACTATCCTGCGTCGCGTGAGATCGGGTGAATCCGATGACTGATGATCGCTCATGGGCTGGCCTCCTTTTTCGTAAAGCCCGATCGGCTTGCGTTCACCCGATCGCGCGGCGAGTTCAGTCCTCCGTTAGCACGTCTCGTACCCGTGCATGAAAAATGTCCTGCACTGCAGGCTTGCGACGCGAGTCAGTGATACGAGTGGACTGAGCCCCAGCACGCGCGCTGCGACGCAACACGACTGTTTGCAAAAGCATATTTCGCAGCCTGCTTCCAATACAACTTAAATTCTGTATTTTCGATTTACATATTAAAAGCTGTATATTGCCAATACAGACTTTGATCTGTATTCTGTCTACCCTTCGGACGGCGTCGCGCAAGTTCCCTGCGCCAGATCGGCGCGACCCCATCCCACCCGCTTTCTTCGAGGCCCGCCTTGGAATACTCCGTCAAGACGCTCAGCCAGCTGCAGCCAGTTCTGCGCGGCTTTCGCAAGGCCGCCGGGCTGACGCAGGCCGCCATCGCCGCCCGGCTCGGCATCACGCAGCAAAGCTATGCGAAGTTCGAGGCGCACCCGGCCGCTGCCGGCGTCGAGCGACTCTTCACGGTGTTGCGGCTGCTGAACGCCAGCCTCACGCTCAGCCAGGACGAGCCAGCCCTCACGACGGCAGCGCCCGTTGCGAAGATCGCGCCCGCCTCGCCCCGCAAGCGCGGAACTCAACGCGCGCCCGCGCCGGCAACCCGGCGGACTGTGCCTGCCGTCAAGAAAGCGAGGCGTACCTCAGCGAGCACCGCGGCGGCCAGCGCGAAAGTGGCAACGCGCAAGGCGGCGTCCGAACAGGACGCGCGCGCTACGTCGAAGCCGAAACGCGCCGTGAATCCGTCGAAGAAACGGGAGTCGTGGTAAGCATGGGGCGCCGTTCGCAGACTCAACGTCTCGACCTGTGGATGAATGGCCTCGCCGTCGGCTATTGGGAAAAATCGGGCGCGGGCGAGCGACTGGTCTACTTCGACGAATGGCTCGACGACGAACAGGGGCGCCCGCTGTCGCTGTCGCTGCCGTTCACGCCGGGCAATCAGCCGTATCGCGGCGCACTCGTGTCCGCGTTCTTTGACAACCTGCTGCCCGACAGCGAACCGATCCGGCGTCGCATGGCGCAGCGCTACAAGACGGGCGGCACCGGGCCGTTCGAGCTGCTCGCCTCGCTGGGACGCGATTGCGTCGGCGCGATCCAGATGCTGCCGCCCGGGGAAACGCCGACCGATCTCTACCGCATAGGCGGTGACGCGCTGACGGACAACGACATCGCGCGCCTGCTGCGCGACACCACATCGGCCGCGCCCTTGGGCCAGCACGATCACGCGGCGGACCTGCGTCTTTCCATTGCGGGCGCGCAGGAAAAGACCGCGCTGCTGCGTCACAAGGGGCGCTGGGTGCTGCCCGCGGGCAGCACGCCGACCACGCATATCCTGAAGCTGCCGCTTGGCCTTGTCGGCAACATGCGCGCCGACATGCGTACATCGGTGGAAAACGAATGGCTCTGTTCGAAGATCGTCGCCGCGTATGGCCTGCCTGTCGCGGCGTGCGAGATCGCGCATTTCGGCGATCAGAAGGCCCTTGTCGTGGAGCGCTTCGACCGACGGCTTTCCGGCGACGGAAAATGGATCGTCCGCCTGCCGCAAGAGGACATGTGTCAGGCCACGGGCACGCCGCCCATTGCGAAGTATCAGGCCGACGGCGGACCCGGCATCGATGACGTGATGCACATTCTCGCGGGCTCGCTCGACGCCGCCGACGACACCGCGCGCTTCTTCACGACGCAACTGATCTTCTGGCTGCTCGCCGCGACCGACGGCCATGCGAAGAATTTCAGCATCGCGCACCTGCCGGGCAACCGCTATCGCGCAACGCCGCTGTATGACGTGCTCTCCGCGCACCCGATCATCGGGCGCGGCGCGAACCGCATTCCGATGCAGAAGGCCAGGCTGGCAATGGCCGTGCGCGGCACGAGCAATCACTATCTGATCGGCCAGATCGTACGGCGGCATTGGATCGCTCAGGGGCAGCAGGTGGGTCTCGCGCCCGCTACCGTCGAAGCACTGATCGCCGCCGTCACGCTGGCCACGCCGGACGTGATCGATCGCGTCGCAGCGCAACTGCCGCGCGGCTTTCCGGACGATCTGGCCGCGGCGATCTTCGACGGCATGTCGAAGCAGAGCAAGAAGCTCGCGCGCGAGCAGCGCGAGCAGCGCGTCGACCGGCCCGTTGCAGGCACACGCCGCCGCGCCCCCTTCGCGGCCGATGCGAACCGCGCGGTTACAGCTCGGGCTCGCATTTGATGAGGGCTGTCATCAAGGTGTCACGTCGCGTACTCAACATCGGGCGGATAATAGCGGGTCGAATGGCGACTGAGAGCGCCATCGGATCGCGCGGCACGGGGCGTGCTCGCTCCTTTCGCGCCCTACATGGAAGAGACACTGTGAAGCAACGTGCGACTGTCGTGTGCCGGGTAGGCATGCGCATTCTGCTGGTCGGCAAGGCGAATTCGCGCTGGTCGCTGCCGGGCGGGAAGCCCGACGCCGGCGAGACATTCGAAGCGGCCGCTGTGCGCGAACTCCAGGAGGAAACGCGCCTTCAGGCGATCGGCATGCAGTATCTGTTCGGGTTTGTGGGCACGCGTACTTGCCACCACGTGTTCGCCGCGCATATCGACGAACAGCAGACCGCCGTGCCCAGCAACGAGATCATGCGCTGCACATGGGCCAAAGTCACCGACATCTCCGATCTGGACACAAGCGTTTCGACGCGCGGCATCATCGACGTGCTCGCATCGAGCCGGCGCTCCGACCCGCGCGTGCAAAGCCGTCATCAGCGGGCCGATGCGTTCGTACAGAATCTGCGCGACGCGATGCACGACGTTCGCATCGGAAGCTGGACGGCAGCACTGTGGTGATCGACCGTATTTGATTCGTCGTCCGAATTAATATTGCGCGAGTGTCCCGCGTGCCTGTTCCGCCCAAAACAAAACCGCCGGCCCGATACCGGGCCGGCGGTCTCGTCGCGCGAACTTCAGGGTTACACGGACGCGGTCGTGCGGCGCCGCGTGGCGCGGACGCGGCGAGAGCGCGCCACGATCTTCGCGATCGTCACTCTGCCGATCGCGCGGCGCGCTGTCTGTGCGACGCTCGACAACCGCTTCTCGCTCACGCGATGACGCGCCCACACAAACGCCGCGACCCAGCCGATCACGGTCCAGCCGAACAGCACGTTGAAGATCGTGACCGCTAACGCATCGCTGCGTTCGCGCGCATCGGCGACGATGGCGGGCAAAAAGTACACGACCACCGCGACCACGATCACCAGTCCTTCGAAAAACGCTTTCATGGCATCCACTCCTGTCGAACAGGGCCGGCGGGCCAGCGCCAGGCGCCTGTTCCACGCACGATGGCTAGCGCCGCCATCGGCGACGCGGCGAGTCCGAAGTCTCGCCGCGGTCCAATCAATGGCCCTTGAACACGTTGACGTCGGGAACTGCTTGCGACGGCTGACGGCCGCCCGATTCCGACGACGCGCCGATCACGCCGCCGACGCCGCTGTTCGATGCGGCAGCTTGGTTGCGTTCGGCCGCGAAGGTTTGCGCGCTGACGCCGCGCTGCGACGCGGGCGCGCCGACGGACGGACGATAAAACGGTGCCGGGCCGTAGCCGGACGCGAAAGCGGGTGCAGCGACTGCGGCGGACACGGCGACGAGCACGGCTGCAATAAGACGGTTCTTCATGACGAACTCCAGAGAATGTGTTGAATCAGGAAGGCGTCGCAACCGGATGGATCTGGCGCGGCGTCGATTGAGACTGAGTTTAGACGAGCGCTATCAAATTTCTATGCTCATAGATTGAAATCACAGTTCCCAAATTTCAAACAATGGGAGAACCGGGCGCGGCCCACGCAAGCCTTTGTCCATGCGGGTTTCAGGGTTGTTGTGGCGGACGGCGGGTGCGATTTGCCAGTCGATGCTAGGATCGGTCTCCCGCGCAACGCCGCGAACGGAACCCGCGCAGAGAGCGAACGTCGATGACGCCAGTCCGCACCTCCATTGACCGCCAGGTGTTCGCCGAAGGCCGGCTCTCGATCGGGCTGACGTTGCCGTTATTGCGCGCGGGGCAGATCGTCGCGGATTTCCGCGAGCAGGTCGAACTCGCGGCACTGGCCGATGCGCTCGGCTTTCGCGCGCTCTGGGTGCGCGACGTGCCGTTGAACAGCGCCGACTACCCGGACCCTGTCGGCCACCTCGATCCGTGGGTGCTGCTCGGCGCGCTCGCCTCGCATACGACGCGAATTGCGCTTGCCAGCGGCGCGATTGTTCTGACGTTACGTCACCCGCTGCACATCGCGAAGGGCGCGGGGTCGGTGCAGACGTTGTCGAATGGCCGCTTCATGCTGGGGCTCGGCTCGGGCGACCGTCCACCCGAATACGCCGCCTTCGGGCACGACGCCGAAGAACGGCGCGAGTTGTATCGCGCGCATTGGGACACGCTTGCGGCGGCGCTCGGCGAGGTGCCTCACGTAATGCCCGATCGCCGTCGCGAAGGTGCACCCGAGTTCATGTTGTTGCCGCAGCCCCCGTTGCCGGTGCCGATGCTCGCGGTCGGCTCAGGCGGGCAAAGCGTGGACTGGATCGCGCGCCGTTCGATCGGCTGGATGACGTATCACCGCGACCCGGACACGCAACGCGCGCGGCACAGCATGTGGCGCGCGGCTGTCGATCGCCTGCCGGCGCCCGCGTTTCGCGCATTCGGCGTCGCGATGCGGCTCGATCTCAGCGATGATCCACACGAACCGGCTGCGCCGCTACCGCTCGGTTATCGCGCGGGACGACATGCACTCATCGCAGCACTCGACGACATGCGCGACAGCGGCACGCATCACGTGACGCTGAATCTGAACTCGCAGCGGCCCGTGCGGGAAGTGATGGAGGAACTGGCGGCCGACGTGCTGCCGCACTTTCATGGATGACGTATGCGCTTTGCACGGCCGCATGAAGTTACTTGCCGGTTTTCCTTGACGCCGTGGGTCGTTTCGCGGTGCTCGCTTTCCCCACGGCAGTTTTCTTCACGGCAGTTTTCTTCACTGCAGCTTTTTTCACTGCAGCTTTTTTCAATGCAGTTTTCTTCACCTCTCCCGCGCGCGTCGCATTCGTCGATGCCTTCGTCGCTACCTCGGCCGCGTCACCCGCAAGCCTCTCAAGATCGAGTTCGACCCATGCGGGCGCGTGATCGCTCGCATGCGGCTCACCCCTCACCCATCGATCGACACCCGCATTGCGCATCGTCGCGGCGACTTGTGGGCTCAACAGCAGATGATCGATGCGCAAACCCGAGTTCCGCTCCCAGTGCTGGCGGAAATAATCCCAGAACGTAAAGATCTGCTCGTCCGGATAGCGCTTGCGCAGCGAGTCGGTCCAGCCCTGTGCGAGCAGACGCGCGTAACAGTCGCGGCTTTCCGGCTGCAGCAGCGCGTCCTTGAGCCACGAGCGCGGATTGTAGATGTCGAAGTCCGTCGGCACGACGTTGTAGTCGCCCGCCAGCACGACGGGATGGCCGCTGTCCAGCAACTTCCTCGCGTAGACGATCAGCCGTTCGAACCACGCGAGCTTGTAGTCGAACCGCGGTCCAGGCTGCGGATTGCCGTTCGGCAGATAGAGACACCCGATCAACAGGCCATCGACGGCCGCTTCGAGATAACGGCTATGCGTATCGTCGGGGTCGCCGGGCAGGCCACGGCGCGTTTCGACAGGCTGCGCGTCGCGGGCGAGAATCGCGACGCCGTTCCACGATGCCTGTCCATGCCAGATCGCGCCGTATCCCGCGCGGTCGATTTCCGCCGCAGGGAAAGCCGCGTCGGGCGCCTTCAGTTCCTGAAGGCACACGACGTCGGGTGCTTCCCGTTCGAGCCAGGCGAGCAAGGCCGGCAAACGCGAACGGATGCCGTTGATGTTGAACGTGGCGAGCTTCATGATCCCGCGCCGCTGCAAATCGCATTCCTGCGATCATGCACTTTGCTTCATGCCGGTCACCGGCGTCTCATCCTCCATGCATCCGCCTGTATTTCAGTTCTTCAGATCGTCCGGCACTTTCCCGCCGTTCTCGGCCAGCTTCGTCATGACCTGCTTGTGCAGCCAGATGTTCATGGAGGCCGAGTCCTCCGTGTCGCCGCTGTAGTGCAGGTCCCCGGCCAACTGCTTGCGCGCGGCAAGGCTGCTGTCCAGTCCGAGCAGCTTCATCAGATCGACGATCGACGTCCGCCAGTTCAGCTTCTCCGGGTGCTGGTCGGCGAGTCCCGTCAGGATCGCCTCGACATCGACGGGCTCGGCGGCCGCAGCGGCGGGCGCTTGCGCAGGCGCCGCTGCGGGCGCGTCCTGCGGCGCGGGCGCGGCCGCCTGCTGCGCGGCCGCCTGCACCGCGGGGTGGCTCGACGGGAAAATCTTGCTGAGGATCGTGCTGAAAATGCTCATGCTTTCCTCCAGAAAATCGGTTGAGGGCGTCAGCGCCGTCGCGATTGCGTCGACGAGAAGACGGCAACACCCGCTTTCGCAGACGTCGGACCGCGCTGGCCAACGCGGCTAAGGCGTACCCGGCACGCCCAATGCCTCTGAGCGAACCCCTATGCTCGCCGTCAAAAATGACAGGACGATGCCGCTCATTCTTACTTGAGGACGTAAAATCCGGCCGCCAATCTTGCGCAGGATTCAGACTCTGAGCCGTCGATGGCTCACAACAAGGCAAAATACGGGTTTTGGCGCAAGTTCAAGCGGACGGGCGAATCCCACTCCCGCCCGCTGCGCCGTCCTCCGTCCCGAATCCCACGCGCCGCGCGATCTCCGCGCGGCGCGGCAGTACCCAAGAATCAGGAGCGATCTTTCATGACCGAACCGAACGTTTCGTTGCTGGGCAGGCTTTCGCTTGCCTTCGGAACATTTTTCAGCATTATCGGCGACCGCGACTTCGCCGCGAGCGTGCTGCGCCTGCGCAGCGGCGCCGCGCCTCATGGACTCGCCATCCCCCTGTCGGGTTCACTGCGCGAGGGCAGTCGGGAGCCTCCATACTAGCGGCGATCGCCATGCCTTTGTAA
>NZ_JACFYJ010000074.1:0-39533 GCF_037126505.1 Paraburkholderia bengalensis | reverse complement strand
CCCGGGCGCGCGCCGCGGGCGTCTGCAGCGCCTGAACGGCGCGCGCCTCCACACCGACGCCTGCCCGCATGCTGCGTCCCCGCTTCTGCTTCTACTTTTGCTCCCCCTGCCGCCTGCCGCCAAATTTCTTTGCCATGACCATCAATTTGACGAGTGATCGGATATCGCATATATTAATCTGCATGTTAATTAATTTCAAGGCTGCTTGAAAGCAATGGAAGCCCAAGTGGAAGTCCGGGCGCAAGCCCAGGCGGAAGTCCAGTCCGGCCCCGCTGGCGCAGCGCCCATTGGCGCAGAGCGCCCGTCGCTGCGCGTGCTGTTTCCGGCGCTGCTGCTGGTCATGCTGCTCGCGGCGCTCGACCAGACCATCGTGTCGACGGCGCTGCCCACCATCGTCGGTGAACTCGGCGGGCTCGACAGCCTGTCGTGGGTCGTCACGGCATATCTGCTGACGTCGACGATCGTCGTGCCGCTGTACGGTAAGTTTGGCGACCTGTTCGGCCGCAAGGTGGTCTTGCAGACGGCGATCGTGCTGTTCCTGATCGGCTCGGCGCTATGCGGGGTCGCGCAGAACATGACGCAGCTGATTCTGCTGCGCGCGCTGCAAGGTCTCGGCGGCGGCGGCCTGCTCGTCATCACGATGGCCGCCATCGGCGACGTGATTCCGCCCGCCGAACGCGGCCGCTATCAGGGCGTGTTCGGCGGCGTATTCGGCCTTGCCACCGTGATCGGTCCGATGATGGGCGGCTTTCTCGTCGACCATCTGTCGTGGCGCTGGATTTTCTACATCAACGTGCCGCTCGGTATCGTCGCGCTGCTGGTGATCGGCGCCGTGTTCAAACCGCGCGTCGCGCATGTGAAGCACACCATCGACTACATGGGCGCGGCGTTTCTCGCGGGCGCCCTCACCTGCGTGATCCTGTTCACGAGCCAGGGCGGTACCGTGTTGCCGTGGAACTCGCCGCAGCTGTGGTGCACGCTCGTGCTGGCGTTCATCTGCATCGGCGGCTTCATCTATGAAGAGCGTCTCGCCGTCGAGCCGATCATGCCGCTCGAACTGTTCCGCGACCGCACCTTCCTGCTGTCGAGCGCGATCGGTTTTATCGTCGGCGTATCGCTGTTCGGCTCGGTGACGTTCCTGCCGATGTACCTGCAGGTCGTAAAGAATTCGACACCGTCGCAAGCCGGCATGCAAATGCTGCCGATGATGGGCGGCGTGCTGCTGATGTCGATCGTCACGGGCCGCATCATCAGCAAGATCGGCAAGTACAGGATGTTCCCGATCATGGGCACGTTTCTCGTCGGCGTCGCGATGGTGCTGCTCACCACGCTCAAGCTCGATACGCCAGTCCATGTGATGTATGCGTACATGGGCGTGCTCGGCTGCGGTCTCGGCATGGTCATGCAGGTGCTGATTCTCGCCGTGCAGAATGCCGTGCCGTTCAGGCATCTCGGCACGGCGACGTCGGGCGCGACGCTGTTCCGTTCGATCGGCGGCTCGGTGGGCGTGGCGGCGTTCGGCGCCATCTTTTCGAATGGTCTGAGCACACGCCTGCAGGCGCTGATTCCGCCCGATACCGAATTGCCGCACGCACTCGGCCCCGCTGCCATCCATCATCTGCCGAACGTGCTGCGCGACGATTATCTGCAGGCATTCGCAGGCGCGCTGCATACGGTGTATATCGTCGCGGCGTGCGTGGTCGTGCTCGCATTCGTGCTTGCATGGATGTTGAGAGATCACCCGCTGCGAAAGCAGTAAAAACGGTCATTGCCTAGCGCAATCGCAGAGAACATTTCGGACAAACACTAGCCAATCCTCGCGCATCGATACGCACTCCGCACTCAATGCGTGCAGCATGTGAACGGGAAGATTGGCATTGAAGGCCGGCCGCGTTTAAGCGTGTCGGCCTTTCTATTTGAATGCGCCTTTCCTATGATCAATTGACGCGTGCGCACGTTGTATTCACGTCTATGCGAAAACCCTGATAAGCGATCGTTTTCCTACTGTATTTGCAGGCCGATACGTATGTAGGTGACAACGTCGATTGACGCGACGGGCGAAAGAAACCATATTGCACAGACAGCGGCCCCGTAGCGAAACGACTGGGCGGGCCGCTACCCAGCGCATGTGGATCGCGAGTACCGCCAACTACGACGTTTGCTTCACTTCGATCCTGAGCATGCCGAAACGGCATCGCATACAACTGGTTGGGGTTAAGCATGTCTGCTGAAACATCACCTGCCCAGGGCTTCCCAACGCCGTGCACACGGTGTGGCGGCGTGCTGTACCAGCATGTCGATTTCTGCCCGTATTGCGGCGCAGATCATCCCCTTGAGCGAACCCCGCGCAAGCGCGCAGGCGCGCAACTGCGCGCTGTCGAGACGACGCCGCCCGCTTCCGGCGAACTGGCCGTCGCTGGCGCGAGCGTACCGCCGCTCGCTTCGTCCGACCTGCCTGTTCCCCCGCTCGATGCGCCGCAACCGCTCTGGCAATCAGCCGGCCGCTGGATCTTCACGAAAGGCGTAGTGCTGCTGCTGTTCGTGGCGGCACTCGGCTATGCGGGTTATCTGCTGCTCGGCGACAACCGCAAGCAGGACACGAACAGCGACGAGCCGACGAACAGCGCGAGCACCTCGGGCGGCTCAATTTCGCCATACACGCCGCCCGCCACGCACAACGTGCCAACCTCGAACGTCACCAACGTCCCGCCCGCGAAGACGCCGCCCACGTCGATCGCCGCGCCAAGGCCGCCCGTCGTTCGTCACTACCGTGATGTGCCCGATGCGTTGCGCGCAGCGCACGCAAGTCTTGCGCAGAGCAATCTCGCCGAAGCGAAGTCGGCGTTGTCCGATGCGCTGTCCGTCGATCCGAACAACACCGACGCCGTGCAGATGCAAAGCGATCTCAAGGATCGCGAGAACAAGCGGGATATCGCGCTCGGCGCGGCCAATACCTGCGCGAAGGACAAGTTGTGGGGCTGCGTGCGTGAGCGCGCATCGCAAGCGCTCGCGCTCGACGTCAGCAGCACCGACGCGCAGGCGCTGCTCGAACGCGTGATCCTGTCGACGGGCTGGAAACCGCTGACAGGCAACGCGAACGCGAACACCGCCGCGAATGCACCCGCCAACACAAGCGCGAGCACCGCGCCCGCGACTGCGCCGCAGCCGCCTGGCATGGCTGCGTCGGCGCCTGCCGTCCCTCACGCAGCGAGCGCCGTCAGCGCCCTCGACGCGCAGATTGCGCGCGATCCGCGAATCGGGCTGGAAGCAGGCGCCGTCGGGCAGCACCGCGAACAAACCGTAGAGCACGTCACGCAATCGAAAACACGCAGCAACACAACAACGCATTGCAAGCCTGATGTAACGGAACATGCGCGTCAGCCGTTGGCGCATGCTGTTTCAACATAGACAAGGTAGGTAGACCATGCTCAAAACAATATCGACGGGATTGGCGGGACTCGTGGCCTTGTTGATCGCGTCGCTGGCCGTGGCGGCCGGGGTCAACGCGCACTACAAGATCGTGACGGGACAGGAGCGCGGCACGTATATCCAGATCGGCGCCGACCTCGCGAAATACGTCGCGCAGCCTGCTGGCATCGACCTCGAAGTAATGCCGTCCAAGGGCTCCGCCGAGAACGTGCAGCGCATGCGTTTCGAGCCCGGCGTGAAGCTCGCGCTCGTGCAGTCGGATGTGTATCAGGCGTACCTCGACATGGCCAATTCGGGCAACGCCGACGCGGGCACGACGATCCGCCCATTGCGTCTCATCATGCCGCTGTACAACGAAGAGATCTACTTCGTCGTACGCAACGACTCGCCGATGAAAACCATCAACGAGATCAAGGACAAGGTCATCAGCATCGGTCCGATTGGCAGCGGCACGGCGCAATCGGCGACGACGCTGTACCGCCTGATGTTCAACCAGCCGATCACCGAGCAGAACACGCAGAGCCTCAGCAACGAAGACGCGATCGCCGCGCTGGTGGTGAAGAAAATCGACGTGGCCGTGATCGTCGCTGGACAGCCGGCCAAGCTTTTCACCGACATGAACCCCGATCTGCTCGCGCAAATCCGCATCTTGCGCCTCGACCCAAGTGCGCCCGAAACGGCGCGTGCGAAGGAAACGTATTTTCCGGCGACGATTCGTCAGGGCAGCTATCCGAACTGGCTGAAGGATGACGTCCCGACGCTCACCGTGAAGGCGTTTCTCGTCACTTACGATTACGGCCTGCGCGACACGGTCAGCAACCTGAACCGGTTCGCCGACTCGCTGTGCGAGAACTTCGACGTGCTGCAGGAAAAAGGCCATCCGAAGTGGAAGCAGGTGAAGCTCGAACTGCCGCCGCTCACGAAAGGCTGGCAATACTATCCGCCCATCGAGCGACACCTGCGCTCGTGCATTGCGCACCGCGCGTCGATGCCGACGCCCGCCGCCACCACCGCGACGACCGCCCCGGCGCAGCCGAAGCCCGCCAAGCGCCCCTGCTCCGATCAGGAACGGCTGCTGCTGTTGTGCGGCAAATGACGGCGCGCTGACGCGAGCATCGTCATCCAACGCCACGGCCTTCGCGCCGTGGCGTTGGCTTTTGCGTCACGCGATATGAAGCAAGGCTTAGGGTCGTATTGCGCGCGTCTGCTTTGCAGACGGGCGCGGACTCACTGCGTCATCCTCGCGCAGCGGCCACCTCCATTCCACCTTCCGCGTTGCTCCACTGCACGATCCATTCAGGCAGCGCAGGCGAGCCGTGCGCCACGCCCGCCAGCGCGAGCAGTTCGCTGGTCGGCACGGTGCCGCCGCTGCGCTTCAGAAACCTCGCCCGCACGACGCCCAACGCGACCTGCATGCCGTCGCGTTCGAAACCCTGTTCGATGAACACATGTTTCTCGTCCCAGCCGATCACGCGCGTCGCCACGACATAGCGGTCCCACAGCTCCAGCGAGCGATGAAAGCGCATCGTCTCCAGCGTGACGACGGGATACCAGCCGAGCCTGTTCAGTTGACGCCACATGCGCGAGCGCACCATCAGGTCGACGCGCGCCAGATCGAGGATCGCGAAATAGCGGCTGTTCGTCATATGCCGCAGCACGTCGAGATCGTTCGGCCACACGCGAAACGGCGTGACGCAGCGATCGAGCACATGCAGACGTCCGCGACACGGACTGAACATCACAGTGAGGAAAAGACGCAGCAGCAGATTCATCGCAAGACCCATATCGGCAGCGCCGGCAACACACGCTGCCGGCAAACGAGCCCGCATGTTAATCGACGGATCATTGCGCCGGCAGCGCCGCGACAGCGAGTGGTTGTAGAACACCTCTTCGCATTGCGCGCGCCGTCACGCGAGCGCCGCCGGCTGCCCGCTGGCGATGTGCGACGTATGCATATCGCTCAGCCGGCACAGCAGCATGCCGTAACCCGCGAGATGCCCGAGGTAGACGCTCGTGAACACGCCCGGCGCAGGCAGCGTGTCGACGACTTCGCGCAACGCGTCCATCTGCAGCGGCTTCTCGGTGAGCGCGGGCCGTTCGACGCGCAGGTCCGCGACGAGTGCGAGCTTCCGATGCGCGTCGAGCAGCTTCGCGAGACCCGCGAGAAATGCCGCGCGCCACTTTGGATCGAGCGCGGCGAACTGGTCGTGGAACGTGCAGAGCGTCTCCAGAAAATTGACGAGCGAGTCGAACAGTTCGTGATAACACCAGAACAGCGGCAGCCGGTCGCGATTGCGCTGCAGATGCGGCGACATCCACGCCTGCTGCAAATCGAGCTTCAGCAGGCCATGTGCTTCCTTCAGATCGGTGCTCGACTTTCGCAGCTTGTCGGTGATCGCTTTGAGCTGCGTCAGATCGTGCTGGCCGGCGGCGAGATGCTCAAGCGCCTGCACGGCCTGCTCGTTGCCGTCGTTGACGAGCGTGTTGGCCCAGAAACCGTGATCGGGCGGAAACGCAATCTGCTGGATGATGAAGCCGAGCAGCATGCCCAGCACCACGCCGATCAGGCGCTGTTCGAGCAGCGGCAAATGCTCGCCCGTGTAGAGCACGAGTGTCATTGGAATCGTGACGCTCGTCATCTGGAACAGCGAAGGCTTGAGCCGCACGATCGCGAAGATCACGAGCGGCAGCAGCAGCGTACCGAGCCACAGATGCGGCGCGGTGACCCAGATCACCAGCGTCGCAATCGGCATCGCCACGACGTTCGACATCACCCGTCGATAGAAATACCCGCGCGCGGCTGAAATCGAGCTGCCTAGCGCGAGCGTCAGCATGGTCGAACTGGCGAGCGCGACGGCCGCTTCCGGATAGCCCAGGTTATAGGGAATCGAGAAGCCGATCCACAGCCCCAGCGCGAGCTTCACGTACTTGGCGTTTTCCGATAGCGAAAAGCGCGCGAGCGCGCGGCGAAACGGCGTCAGCGGCTTGTGAGCGTACGAAGCGGTCGACATGGTGGCTCCTGCAATCAGGCGACGCATGGAAAACGCATGCGCAGTGCGCGGCGCTCGATGCGGGCCAGCCCGCATTGCCGCGCGTTCGGCGACATTCGGTCGAATTGTACCGATCCGTCTGCGGCCTGCGCTCGGCTGGTCGCGCGAGTGCGAGCCCCGCAACGACGCCCGCAAACGGATGCCACCAGGCGCCTGAAACACTTACCGTTGCGCGCGCCGCCATTTTTGACCGGCTTCATTTCCGCGCGCGCCGCAGGCATAGTGAGAGGTTTCCAGCTTCGATTCCGCACGCCGACACAATGAGCGAGACCTCCCCGGCCGCCGCGCCCGTCATCCGCGACGCCACCGACCACGACTTCGCCGCCATCCAGGCCATCTACGCGCATCACGTGCTGACGGGCGTCGCTTCGTTCGAAGAGACGCCGCCTTGCGCCGACGAACTGAAGAAGCGCCGCGCCGCTGTGCTGTCGCACGGCCTGCCGTATATCGTCGCGGAGGTCGACGGCAAGGTTGCCGGGTATGCCTATGCAACGCTGTACCGGCCACGCGTCGCGTATCGCTACACGATCGAGGACTCGATCTACATCGACGATGCATGCCGTGGACGCGGCGTCGGCCGCGCGCTGCTCGCGGCGCTGATCGAACGCTGCGAACAGGGGCCGTGGCGTCAGATGATCGCCGTGATCGCGGACGGCGGGCGTGGCGGCTCGCTGTCGCTGCATCGTCAGGCGGGATTCGAACTGGTCGGCACGCTCAAGGCAGTCGGCTTCAAGCACGGCCGCTGGCTCGATTCGACGGTGATGCAGCGCGCGCTAGGCGCAGGCAGCGAAGTGTTGCCGGCCGCGGCGAACACTGGCGGCGAATGAGCGGCAACTGAGCGACGAATGAACGACGAATGAGCGACGGCAAGCGCCGTCGCGACGCGTCGTTTCAGGCGAGCGGCAACGTGCGTGTGAACATCGTCGGATAGTCGATGACCAGTCCGTCGCCGTCGACCTTCAACTCGGCGGCAAAGCCCGTATCGATGCCTTCGTAGCGATACTCGATGTCCGGCTCGATACACGTGTACGCCTGCTCGACGCGCGAAACCTGCAAATCGGGCGTCGAGATGAAGACGACGCCGATCGGTTCGCGCGCGCCCTTCGCCAGTTGCAGACGACGGATGGGCAGCGTGTTCGTATAAGGCGTCGCGGCAATGTCGATATCGATGCAGCCGGCGAGCGACGTGAGCACGAGCCCGTGACCATCGCGCCAGTTGCCTTCGCCGTCGCCATGCAGATCCAGTTCCGGGCCGCCCATCACTTTCAGCCACGCGTGCACGGTGCGCCACTGCCGGTCGCATTTGACGCGGTACGCGAGGCCATATGCGCGCCCGTCGCGTTCGCCGACCAACACGCTTTCGGCATAAAAGCCGTCGTCGCGCGCGTCGAACGCGAGATGCTCGACGCCTTCGCCTTCTTGCGGGGTCCATCGGATTTCACGCATGAATCCGTCTCCTTCGTGTGATATTTGCGAAACGCGTGGACTGGCACGCCGACACCTGTCCGTGCAAACGCTGGACCACATCGTAGCGCGACCGGTTGCGCGGCGAGCGACGGGCTTGCGATCGTATCGCGACGCGTCTATTTTGCCGGCTTTGTCGTTTCGACATGGGGCAAAGCGCCGCCGGAGGCCGCGCTGTAGCCACAGCTTATCGCCACAACGGCAGCCACCGCCGCGCCGCAAATAGCCGCTATCAGCGCATGCGCATGCCGTTCGGGTTGCGCCTGCCCTATGCTCGCGATTCGTCCGCTTCGAAACCGCACCGGCCGCGCGCATTCCACGTTGCGCGGCCCGCTCGCGCGTTCGCCGCGTCAGCTGAACCGATACCTTGCGATGTCCGCCCCGTCCCATCAAGAACCGCTCGATGCGCTGCGCACGCTGCTGCGCAGCTTCGGCCAGATCGTCCTGCAGCCCAGCGCGGCGACGGGCGCATGCATCCTCGCCGCGTGGCTCGTCTGCGACCCGCGCCTCGCGTGCGCGGCGCTGACGGGCGCGATTGCAGCGAACATCGGTGCGCTGTTGCGCGGCTATGATGCCGCCGATACGCGCGACGGATTGCACGGCTTCAACGGCGCGCTGGCGTCGCTCGCCGCATTCACCTTCATCGCCGAAGACAGCACTGCCATCGCCGTCGCAATACTCGCCGCGACGGCCGTCGCGTGGCTGCTCGGTCCGTGGGCGCGGCTGCTCCGTTCGTACGGTCTGGGCGTCTATTCGAGCCCATGCCTGCTCGTTACATGGACATGGCTGCCACTCGTCCATCCGGCGTCTGCCCATGCCGCCGCGACCGACACGTTCGCGTGGCTCGCGCTGATGCGCGGCATGTTCGCGGGCCTCGCGCAGACCTCGTTTGCAGGCGGCGCGCTGGCGGGCGCGCTGATACTGGGCGGCATCGCGTGGTCGTCGCGGCGCTCGGCGCTGTTCGCGCTCGCGGGCGCAGCGCTCGCGACGTCCTCACTCTGGCTCGTTTGCGCCGATTACGCAGCGCTCGACGCGGGCCTGCTAGGATTCAATGGTGCGCTCGCCGCGCTGGCGCTTGCCGATTGCGGCGCGCCGGCGGCGCTGATGGGCGTCGGCATCGCGGTCGCGCTGCAGCAGGCCGCGTCGATGTACGGCGTGCCCGCGCTGAGCGCGCCGTTCGTGCTTGCAACGTGGACGGTACGCGTGCTCGCGCGCGATACGCGCCGCGAACACGCAACCCACAAGGAGATACCGGTTCGTGTCGCACAGCACGTGCGCGCGTCCGACGTGGATCGACATGCAGCAGGCCGCGCCGTGTCGCCCGAGCGCTAGCGGCTGTCGGGCAAGAGCGCTTTTGGGCAATAACCGTGCAAGAGATCAGAGTAAGGAGACGTCATGTCGTTCGCCCACACGCCTGCGGGCCGCGTTGCACAGTCGAAGCCGATGTCGGACGCGGAACGGCGCACGCGCGTCGATCTCGCGGCTGCCTACCGGCTTGCGGCGCTCAACGGTTGGGACGATCTCGTCTACACCCATATTTCGGCAAGCGTGCCCGACGAGCCCGGCCATTTCCTGATCAATCCATTCGGCCTGTCATTCGACGAGGTCCGCGCGTCGAATCTCGTGAAGATCGACATCGACGGCAACATCATCGGCGAAAGCGAGCATCCCGTGAACGCGACGGGCTTCGCGCTGCATGCCGCCGTGCACGCGGCGCGCGCCGATGCGTTCTGCGTCATGCATCTGCACAACACGGCGGGCATCGCGGTGTCGCTGCAAAAGGACGGCCTGTTGCCGGGCTCCCAGCATGCGCTGCGCTTTCACGGCTATCTTGCGTATCACGAGTATGAGGGTCTCGCGTTCACGCCCGCCGAGGCTGAGCGGCTCGTTGCCGATCTCGGCAGCAAGCCTGCCATGCTGTTGCGCAATCACGGCACGCTGACGGCGGGCCGCACTGTCGCCGAGGCGTACGTGCTGATGGCGACGCTGATCAAGGCGTGCGAGATCCAGCTCCAGGCGCAAGCAGGCGGCGGCGCGCTGGTGCTGCCTTCGGAGGCGGTTGCCGAACGCACGGCCGAGCAGCTTGATGACGGCGGCGCCATCGAAGGTGCGATCGAGTGGCCCGCGCTGCTGCGCAAGCTCGATCGCCTCGACGCGTCTTTCCGCGACTGACTTTTTTCAATGCTTCAACTCATTTCGGAGGACACGGATATGCCTACTTTCCACATCGAACTGTTCGAAGGCCGCACTGTCGAGCAGAAACGCCAGTTCGTCGAAGCGATCACCAAGGCGACCTGTGAGTCGCTGAACGTCGAACCGAATTCCGTCGATATCGTGCTGATCGATGTGAAACGGGAGAACTGGGCGACGGGGGGCCGGTTGTGGAGCGATGCGCCGTAAGGCTTCGCGCGATGGCGGGTGACTGCGCGGCGCTTGATGCGAGCGCCGTTGAAGCGCGATGCCACCCGTTTCCCGTGCGACACCCAGCCGCAACCGCCCCAACGCTCACACCCCACTCGCATTGATTGACGCTTCGCCAGCCGTCGCGCGACCGTCACAGGTCCCATGCTGCGACGCGGTGGATTGCCGCAGATTTCCCGTCTGCCCACGCATCCGCCGCCGCCAACGACGAACAAAAAACCTGATCCACATCAACCAGTTATCTCGATAATGCGGCGCAACCGCGCCGCGCGGCTGCGCCATATCGCCACAGCGCGCATCGCAGCAAAATCTCCCGCAATCCCCTACGCTTGCCGTCATCTGCACGACGCAGCGCACATCGAAACCCGTTCACGCGCCGCGTCCTTTTTTCGGATTCGGACACATGAACACCGCAATCTCCGCCTTCGACCTCGCGCGCATGCAGTTCGCGTTTACGGTCTCGTTTCACATTGTCTTTCCCGCGCTGAGCATTGGACTCGCGAGCTTCATCGCCGTGCTCGAATGGCGCTGGCTGAAAACCGGTAAGGCCTACTACAAAGCCCTGTGCCTGTTCTGGTCGAAGATATTCGCCGTGGCCTTCGGCATGGGCGTCGTGTCGGGCGTCGTGATGAGCTACGAGTTCGGCACCAACTGGGCAGGCTTCTCGTCGTTCGCCGGTCCCGTCACGGGTCCGCTGCTGATGTACGAAGTGATGACGGCGTTCTTCCTCGAAGCGGGCTTTCTCGGCATCATGCTGTTCGGCTGGCAGCGCGTGAGTCCGCGCGCGCACTTCGGCGCGACGCTGATGGTCGCGATCGGCACGCTGATCTCGACGTTCTGGATTCTCGCCTCCAATAGCTGGATGCAAACGCCGCAAGGCTTCGATATCGTCGACAACCGCGTCGTCCCCGTCGACTGGTTCAAGATCATCTTCAATCCGTCGTTTCCGTACCGTCTCGCGCATATGGCGATTGCCGCGTTCATCGTCACGGCGCTCGTGGTCGCGGCCGTCGGCGCATGGCATCTGCTCAAGGGCCGGCGCGACAACGCCGTCAAGAAGATGTTCTCGATGGCGCTGTGGATGCTGCTGATCCTCGCGCCCGTGCAAGCCTTCGTCGGCGATGCACATGGACTCAACACGCGCGAATACCAGCCCGCCAAAATCGCGGCAATCGAAGGCCTGTGGGACACCGAAAAAGGCGGCACCGCGCTGAACCTGTTCGGCATTCCAGACATGCAGGCCGAAACGACGAAGTACGCCGTGTCGATTCCGCACCTCGGCAGCCTGATCCTCACGCATAGCTGGGACGGCGAAATTCGCGGCCTGAAGAGCTTCCCGAAAGAAGACCGCCCGAACTCGACGGTCGTGTTCTGGAGCTTCCGCGTGATGGCGGGTCTCGGCGTCGCGATGATCGCGTTTGCGCTCGCCGCGTGGGCGCTGCGCCGCCACGGCAAGCTGTATGAAGCGAAGTGGTTCCAGCGCATCGCGATTGCGATGGGCCCGACGGGCTTCATCTCGCTGCTGGCCGGCTGGGTGACGACGGAAGTGGGCCGCCAGCCGTGGGTCGTGTACGGCGTGAAGCGCACCGTCGAAGCCGTGTCGCCGCTGTCCGCGCAGCAGGTGGGCATCTCGCTGATGGCGTTCGTCGTCATCTACTTCCTCGTGTTCGGCACGGGCATCTACTACATGTTCAAGCTGATGCGCACCGGTCCTGCGCTGCCCGGCCGCACGCCGGACGGCGTCCCGGATGCGCCGCCCGCTTTCGCCGCCGATCGGCTGATCGACGCCTGATTTCCCTTCGAAACCCGCGAGACAAAAAATGGATGTGACCGTAGTCTGGGCCGCGATCATCGCACTGGGCCTTTTCATGTACGTCGTGCTGGACGGCTTCGATCTGGGCATCGGCATCGTGTTTCCGTTCTTCCCCGAAGAAAAAGAGCGCGACCTGATGATGAACACCGTTGCGCCCGTCTGGGACGGCAACGAGACGTGGCTCGTGCTCGGCGGCGCGGGGCTGTTCGCGGCGTTTCCCGTCGTCTACTCGACGGTGTTGTCGGCGCTGTATCTGCCCCTCGTCTTCATGCTGGCGTGTCTGATTTTCCGCGGCGTATCGTTCGAAATCCGCGCGAAGGCGAATCGCACGAAGCATCTGTGGGATCTGGCGTTCATCGGCGGCTCGACGGGCGCCGCCTTCTTTCAGGGCGTCGCGCTCGGCGCGTTCCTGCAAGGCATTCCCGTCACGGACGGCCGCTTCACGGGCGATGCGTTCGGCTGGCTCACGCCGTTCTCGCTGCTCACGGGCCTCGGGCTCGTCGTCACCTATGCGCTGCTCGGCTGCTGCTGGCTCGTCGCGAAGACGGAAGGCGACCTGCAGCGGCGGCTGCATCGCGTCGTCTGGCCGCTGACGATCGTGCTGCTCGGCTTCATCGTCGTGGTGAGCCTGTGGACGCCGCTGCAGGAACCCGACATCGCGCAACGCTGGTTCGACGCAGGCCTCTTCTGGCGGCTCGTGCCCGTGCCGTTCCTCGTCGCGATCTGTGCGTACTTCATGCGACGCGCCGTGCGCGACCGGCATCACAACACGCCGTTCATGATGGCGCTCGGCCTGGTGCTGCTCGGCTATCTCGGGCTGCTGGTGAGCTTGTGGCCGTACGCCATCCCGTCGAGCCTCACGCTCTGGGAAGCGGCCGCGCCGCGCTCGAGCCAGATGTTCACGCTCGTCGGCGCGGCCGTCATCATCCCGATCATCATCGGCTATACGACCTTGGGTTACTGGGTTTTCCGCGGCAAGGTGCGCCATGGCGACGTCCACTACCACTAAGCCCGCCCGCCTGCCACGCACGCGCCTGCCCGGCTGGCTCTGGTTCATCGCGCTATGGTGCGGCGGGGTGGGCGGCGCGATGATCGTCGGGTATGCGTTCAAGGCACTGATGAACGTGACGCTGTTCGCGATTACCTGAGCGTCGCGGGCGGACGCGGCGCGCTGAAAAACCGCTCGCGCGCCCGCCTGCTTCGGGTTAAGGCAACCCGGCGCAGTCGCCGCGCATCACCGGCGCATGATTAATGCGGAAACCCGCGCATAACCCACCGCACGGGCTTACGCCGCCTGCCTGCCCGCCTTCAAAATCCTTCCGCAAAGCTCGTCTTCGTAGCAGGCCGCGACACCGACGCCTCGTCCGGCCACGGATGCAGTGCCGCAAGAACCGAGGGAGCCACACGCGCCATCCGCGACGGCTTTGCCGGATTGTCCGGCAAAGCCGCAGCGGCAGCGCGAGCGAGACCAGACCACGGATCAGGTCGCACCAATCCCGTCGCATTCCGGACGGACGGCGCGAACAGCAGCTATCAAGCAGCGAGCACGAACACGCGCGCCCGTCTTACGGCGGCGCGAGCGAACCGCCGCGCGCATGACGGGTCCGACGATCAGGCATATGATCGCGGCGAAGGAAGCAGAACAAGCTGTTGCTGCATGGACGGCCCGTCGCTTGACGGGCCGCAGGGAGTGCAACGGGTTGCGACGCGCAGCAGGCGTTCACGCCGTGCCGCGGCGCGGCCTTGCGGACGGACGACGCGCTTCGGGAGCGCGGCGCCCGCCCCGTCCCGACCGACAACATGGGCACAATACCGGCAGGGCCGCACGATAGCGAGACATCATGAAGTTTCTAGTAGCCGACGATCATGAACTGATCCGCCAGGGCGTCAAAGGTCTGCTTCGCGGACTCGATCCCGATGCCATCTTCGACGAGGCCGACAGTTGGGAAACGCTGGCCGCCGCCGCCCGTCCCGACGCGAACCACGATCTCGCCATCGTCGACCTGCACATGCCCGGCATGACGGGCGCCTCCTCGCTGCACGCGCTGCTGAAGGCGAATCCCGCGCTGCCCGTCGTCGTGCTGTCGGCGGAAGAGTCGCCCGACGAGATGCGCGCCGTGCTCGCAGCGGGCGCGCTCGGTTTCGTGCCGAAGCGGCAGCCGGCGAGCGTGATGCTCAAGGCGATCGAACTGGTGCTGTCGGGCGGCGCGTACGTGCCGATGGAAGCGCTGAGCCTGCTCGGCAATCGCGAAGCCGCGACGGCCGCGGCATCGGACCGGTCGACGGCGGCGAGCACCGCATCCGCCTGCGCCCAGACGACAGCCGCGCCGCCGGAAGCGGAGCCCGTCGTTCGCGTCGAGTCGCTGCAGCCGCATCAGCAGCATCTGCTGGAGAACCTGTCGCCGCGTCAGCAGGAAATCATGCGGCTCGTGCATCGCGGCTGGACCAACAAGATGATCGCGCGCGATCTCGGCGTGGCCGAAGGCACGATCAAGGTTCATCTCTCGGTGATTTTCCGCGCGCTCGGCGTGCACAATCGCGCGACCGCGATCGCCGTGATCAACGGCTGGCTCGAAGCGGGAAAGACGCTCTGACCTGAGCAGCCTATCGAATGAAAAAGGCGGCACGACGTGCCGCCTTTTTTCGCGGGTGACGCGGCCCGTTGCGCAGCCGCAGTGGACTTACAGCAGCTCGGTCGCCAGCGTGACCCCGAGCGCCACGCCGCCGATCACGCCGATCGCGCGGCCCAGCAGCATCGCGTTGAGGTCCTCGTCGAGCACGAACCGGCTCCGGCGCTCGCGCCACACCGTGCGATGCAGCACGGGCAGCGGAAACAGCAGCGCGCATGACACTGCCACGGGCAAACCGAGCCGCATTGCCAGGTTCGCGTGATGCTCGGCGGGAATGCCCAGATATAGCAAGCCGATGACAAAAACCGCTGTCACGAGCGCGCCGAGCAGCACGCCGCCGACGAGCTTGTCGGAAGGATGACCGTTCACTTCTCTACCTCTTTGATTTGCGTGACGCGTCGGCTCGCTGGTGCGGCAATCGAACGGGACGCGAAGGTTGACTGGAGTTTCGCTGCGGGCAGCGAATGAGGCGATGAACGAGACACCTGCCCATCGCCGCGCAATGTCGGAGCCCGAAGGCGCCGTTATCGCGAAAGCGCTTATTTCATCAGCCAGACCCGGCGACCGTCGATCAGACACTTCTCAAAAAGACGGGGGCGGGGCGCAAGTCGCGAGGGGACGAGCACGCACAGCGAACGCGAGCTGGCATCACGCGTTCGCGATTCACTTATTTGCGTGAAGGAAAAACGGGGAACGCGTTTGCGAACGTCGGACCATCGCGACGCTCAACCGCGCGACGTGACGGGCAACGGCATCGTTTCTGGCGGGCGCTTGCCGCCGCACGCGGCCGTTTCAGAGGCAGATTCAGCGGCGGTTGCGGGGACCGTTTCCATCGACGGCTGCTGCCACAGCATCTCCAGCGTGCGGCGCAGCCTCGCAGGCGTCACGGGCTTGTGCAGCACGGGAATGCCCTGCAGCGCGAGCGCCTCCAGTTCCACCGACGCCATGTCGCCCGTAATCAGCAGCGTCACGACGCGCTCGCGCCCGCGCCGCCGCAGCGCGTCGCGCACGGCGCCGAGCGCCTGCGCGCCCGTCCGGTGGTGGGTCAGCTGGTAGTCGCATAGCACGGCGTCGGGCATGAAGCCCTCGTCGATGGCGGCGAGCGCCTGGCGCTCGTCGCGCACGCCGCGCACGACGCAGCCCCAGCGCCCGAGCAGGCTCTGCACGCCTTCCAGGATGGCCGGTTCGTCGTCGATGCACAGCACGTGGCGTCCGAGCGCCGCCGCGCCGCTCGCAGCCGAATCGTCGAGGCCCGCGACGATCCGCGCGGGATCGCCCGCCTGCACGGGAAAACGAAACACCGAGCCGCGTCCCGGCGCCGAGCGCAATTGGAGCGTGCCGCCCAGCATCTCGACGAGCCGCTTGACGGTCGGCAGCCCGAGTCCGTGTCCCTGCCGCGCGTCGCGCTGCGGGTTGGCGACCTGATAGAACTCCTCGAAGATGCGCGCCTGCTCGGACGTCGGAATGCCGATGCCCGAATCGCGCACTTCGATATAGCCGCCTTCGCGCCGCCCGGCGTGACGGTAGCCCATCCAGATCGCACCGCTCTCCGTGTAGCGCACGGCATTCGACAGCAGATTGCTCAGGATGCGCTCGAGCAGCACGGGATCATCGTGGATCACGGCATCCGTCGGCGCGATGCGCAGCGCGAGCCCTTTCGCCGCCGCCTGCGGCCAGTACTGGTTGCCGACGCGGTCGAACAGCTCGGAGAGCCGGAAATGCAGCCTGATCACCTGCGTGACGCCGCTTTCGAGCCGCGCCAGATCGAGTACCTGGTTGAACAGCTGGTTCAGCGCCTCGACGTTGTTCGCGATGTGATTGGCCGTCTTCACGTGCTGCGCGGACGTCGCCGTCGAGTCGTTCAGCGACGCCGCGAGCAGCCCGATCGCATGCAGCGGCTGACGCAGATCGTGGCTCGCGGCGGCGAAGAAGCGGGTCTTCGCGAGGCTGGCTTCTTCGGCGACGAGCTTCTGCGCGGCGAGCGATTCCGCCAGCGCCTGCTGGTCGACGCGCGCCTGCACGACGCGCTGGAACAGCTTGCGATAACTGAGCGCGTAGACGTTGATTGCGCAGAAGAAGAACGCGAGGACGATGGCGAGGATGGTGCGGTCGAACGTGTGCGTGCCGAAGTGCAGCACGATCGCGGGCAGCAGCAGGAACGGAATCGCCGTGGCGAAGTTGACTACGTCGAAGCCGTTCGACATGAACACGCCCGCTGCGAGCGTGACGAGCATCACCGTGTGCAGGATAGGCAAGTCCGTGTGCGGGCTCTGAAACGCGAACCAGATGGCCAGCCCCGGCGCGCTGTAGAGCAGCGCGCCACGCACGGCGTGCAGGTTGATCCACGCGCGCGCCGATACGGCCTCGGGCCAGCGCCGCTTGCACATCCACGGTGCGAGGCTCGCGCAATTCGCGAAGCCATAGAAGATGAAGCAGGCAGCGAAAAGATGCGGATGCGGGATGTTATTCCAGTAGATCGCGACCAGCACCGCAATCGAAAACCAGTGCGTGAAGAAGGCGATCGGATCTTGCGCGTACAGCACACGCACGAGATCTTCGTCGATCGCGCGCTGGATGGGATCGTCCCGCATCGTGCGGTCTCCATGGTGGAAATGCGCCCGGCCGCGCCCGCAGCACCGGACATTTGCGAGGTCACCGTCGTTTCATTTTTTGTCGAGGCAGCGCCGATTGAACCGGATCGGGAATAAATCCAGCGCCCTGCGCGTATTGCATCCGCACCGGCGCAGCCTACAGACAGTTTACCCGTCCTGCCGGCGGTTTACCCTTCAGCTATGACTTAATCCATATAGGCGGCGCCGCGTGCAAAAAGCATACTGGGTTCATCGATTCAACACACAAGCGCGGCCGACAGCCTCTGAAGGTGCAGTTCCCGGACCTGATTTACGCCTGTTTGTCGAGGCTCCATTGGCGGACTCCCCCGCCCTTACCGCGCTGCTTGCCCTTAACCGATGGAGGCCTTTCATGGGCGCAGTTACGAGCCAGGATTTCGCACGCACTTTCGACGAGGCCGTGCTTCCCGAGTTGTGGCGCCGCCGCACGCAGCTCACGGATCACGAAATGATGTCGATGTACGACCTCGTGAAACGCGCGTTGCGCACCTACCACCCACTCGAGTTGCACGCGCTCGGCGAAGACAAGGAAGAGCTCGTGCATCAGTTCATCTATACGAAGGTGCTGCGTCTTGCGCCCGGACATGTCGAATCGAAGGCCGCGCCGGAAAGCGCGCCGTCCAACAGCTACGCGATCTGCGCCTACTTTCGCCGCTATCTGATCGACTGCCTGAGAAGCGCCAGCCATCAGCGCAACGTGTCGATGGAGCACGAAGGCATGATGCAGGAAATCGACCTGCGCTCGCAGGCGCTCGAAGATCCCATCGACAGCGTGCTGCTGCAATACGGCCTGAGCGAGCGCCGCGTGCGCGAAGCTGCGCGCGCATTCATCGCATCGCTCGATGCACCCGAACGCATCGTGCTTGCGGGCAGTCTCGGCTGGTGCTCCGAAGCAAAAGGCGGCCTGTCGGCCGTGGCCGCGCGGCATCGCGTGCCCTCCTATCACTATCGCGCCGTCAAGCTCGGCGTCACCATGAAGAAGACGGACGACGCGCGCCAGTTTTCGAACACAAAGATCGGCCAATGGCTGCGCGACGAGCTGGGCATTGAAATCGATGCTGAAAACCGCGAGGCCATTCTCATCGTCTTCAACCTGCTGGCTGCGGAAGCGACGGAATCGGCGACGGCGCCCGACAACGACGACGTGATCGAAGCAGCGGCGTGAACGCCGCCGCTTCCGTCATCTGACACTTGGGCTTTGACACTCGCCGCTCCGACGATGCTGGTCTGGGTTGCTTGCCAATCCGCTTGCAAGTCGCATCCGTAGTTCATCCCGCGTGCAGTTCGCGCGACCGCTGCCTGAAGGCACCCGTCCGCACGAACGCATTCTGCACTTAAAAACAAGGCATTTTTTGAATCCCGCGGCTAAACGCGCGTTTTCCCTTTGCATTTCGCTGCGCGGCGTCCAGGATAAATAAACTGCGCGCGCCAGCCGTCTTCATCGCCGGGTTCCCCCGCCTGGCCCATAAAAGAGGTGGTCGAATGAACCGCTTGTCGAGTGCCCTTGCGGCGATGAAGGACCATTACGAGGTGCTGGTGGTGGGCTCCGGCTATGGCGGCGCGATCGCGGCAAGCCGCATGGCCCGCGCGAATCGCAGCGTCTGCCTGCTCGAACGCGGCCGCGAATTCATGGCGGGCGACTTTCCCGCGACGCCGCTCGAAGGCGCCGCGCAGGTGCAATACAACACGGGCATCGCGCAGGTCGGCTCGCCGCTCGCGCTGATCGAAGTGCATGTGAATCCCGACGTGAATGTCGTGGTCGGCTGCGGACTCGGCGGCACATCGCTGATCAATGCAAACGTCGCGCTCGAACCGGACGCGCGCCTGTGGGATGATCCGCGCTGGCCCGCCGCCGTGCGCGGCGACAAGGCGAATCTCGAGCGCTGCTATGCGCGCGCCAAAACCATGCTCGGCGCGACGCCCGTCCCCGACGACTTTCCCGATCTGCCGAAGCTCGACGCGCTCGCGCTGTCGGCGAAAAAACTCGGCATGAGCAACCGCTTCTACCGGCCGCCCATCACCGTGACGTTCAAGGACGGCAAGAACGCCGCGGGCGTCGACCAGAACCGCTGCAAGGGCTGCGGCGACTGCAACTCCGGCTGCAATCACGGCGCGAAGAACTCGACGCACATGAACTATCTGCCCGACGCCGTCGCCCACGGCGCGCAGATTTTCACGGGCGCCGCCGTGCATTCCGTGGTGCGCGATGAGGCGCGCGGCGTCTGGTGCGTGCGCTATCAGCCCGCCGATCTGAAGCGCGAACTGTACGACGCACCCGAGCTGTTCGTGACGGCCGACATCGTGATCCTGTCGGCGGGCACGCTCGGCTCGACGGCGATCCTGCTGCGCTCGCAGCAGGCGGGCTTGAGCGTATCGAAGCAGCTTGGCCAGCACTTCACAGGCAATGGCGATGTGCTCGCGTTCGCGTTCAACACCGACAAGGTCATCAACGGCGTGGGCTGGGGCACGCATCCCGCTGGCGAGATTCCGCCCGTCGGGCCGTGCATCGCGGGCATCATCGATCATCGCGACACGCCCAATGTGAAAGACGGCTTCGTGATCGAGGAAGGCACCATTGCCGCGCCGATCGGCGGCGCGCTGATGGGCGTGCTCGGTGTCGCGGCGCCCGCCGAAGGCGTTGCGATGCCGGACCCGGAAGACGACCCGCCCCTCGCCGACGAAGCGCGCATCGCCGAGAGCATCCTGCGCGGCCCGTATCACGGCGCGATGCGCAACACGCAGACCTGGCTCGTGATGGCGCACGACGACGAGAGCGGACAGATCAGCGTCGAGAGCGGACGCCCGCGCGTGAGCTGGCCGAACGCGGGCAAGCAGCCCGTCTACGCAACCGTCGAGAAGGCCCTGATCGACGCGACAAGTGCGCTCGGCGGCGACTACGTGCGCAACCCGATTTCCACGGAAGCGTTCCAGAATCGCATCGTGACCGTGCATCCGCTGGGCGGCTGCGCGATGGCCGAGGATGCGGCACACGGTGTCGTCGATCAGGCGGGCCGCGTTTTTTCGGGTACGGATGGCAACGCCGTGCACGACGGGTTGTACGTGATGGACGGCGCCGTCATGCCGCTGTCGCTCGGCGTGAATCCGCTGCTGACGATCTCCGCGCTCGCCGAGCGCAACTGCGCGCAGCTTGCCGGCTCGCGCGGCTGGAAGATCGACTATGACGCGCAAGGCAATACGGCGCCGCCGCTGCCGCCCAGAATCGGCCTGCGCTTCACCGAGACCATGAAGGGCACCTATCACGTCGGCGACGCGAAGCCCGACGGTCAAACGGATGACGCGACAGAAGGCACGCCCATCAGCTTCACCGTGACTGTCGTCTCCGACGATCTCGCGGACATGCTCGCGAACCGGCAACACGAGGCGCGCATGATCGGCACGCTGACGTGCAATGCCCTTTCGTCGCAACCGATGACCGTCAGCGATGGCATCTTCAACCTGTTCGTCGTCGACGAAACGAATGTCGAGCGGCGCAACATGAACTACCGCATGACGCTCGACACGGTAGAAGGCAAGCGTTTTTATCTGACGGGTCAGAAAATCATCACGCACACGTCGCTGCTCGAACTGTGGACGCAGACCAACACGCTGTACGCGACGATCCGCGCGTCCGCCGCCGACGACGCACCCGTCATCGGCCACGCGACGCTCGTCATCACGCCGGAAAACTTCCTCAAGCAGCAGCGCACGATCGAAGTGACGAACGCGCCCGATCTCGCAACGCGCCTCGCGTGGACGCTCAGATTCGGCCGCTTTTTCGCAGGCGTGCTGTACACGGAGTACGGCGGCGTCGCCGCGCCGCTGCAATATCTCAGCGACGATGCGCCGCCGCGCGTGCGCCGCGCACTGCGCGCGCCCGCGCCGCAGATCAGCTACTTCGATACGCAAGACGGCAAGACGCTGCGGCTTGCGCGTTATCACGGCGGCGACAAGGGCCCCGTGCTGCTGATACACGGCTCGGGCGTATCGAGCCGCATCTTTTCGACGGACCTGATCGGCACGAATCTCGTCGAGTTCCTGTGCGCCGCGCACTACGACGTGTGGCTCGTTGACTTGCGTGTCAGCATCGAACTGCCGAGCGCAATGGAGCGCACCACGGCCGACGACATCGCGCGCTACGACATTCCGGCCGCTGTCGCGAAGGTGCGCGAACTGACGGGCGCCGCAAGCATTCAGGCGGTCGGCCATTGCCTCGGTGCGCTGGCGCTCAGCATGTCGCTGATGTCGGGGCTGCAGGGCGCGCGCTCCGTCGTGCTGTCGCAGGTGTCGGCGCATCCAGTGCCGGGTCTCTTGCAACGGATCAAGGCGGGCTTGCACACGCCGCAGATTCTTCAGCATCTCGGCATCAGCGATCTGACCGCGTACACGCGCCACGAAAAATGGCCGCACAATCTGCTCGACGAAGCGCTGAAGTTTTTTCCCGTCGAACGCGACGAGACATGCAGCAGCCCCGTGTGTCATCGCGCGACGTTCATGTATGGCCTGCTCTACGAACACGCGCAACTCGACGAGCAATTGCACGCGAACCTGCACGAACTATTCGGCGTTCACGACGTCGAGTTGTTCAATCAGCTGGCGGCGATGGTGCGCGCGGGGCATCTCGTCGATGCAAAGGGGGACGACGTGTATATGCCGAACCTCGATGGCATGAAGCTGCCCATCGCGTTCATTCACGGGTCGGAAAATCTCTGCTATCTCCCCATCAGCACGCAGATGACATTCGATACGCTCGTCGAACGCTTCGGTCCCGGCAACTTCGAGCGTCATGTGATCGAAGGCTACGGGCATATCGACTGCGTGTTCGGCAAACGCGCGGCGCTCGATGTATTCCCGACTATCGTCAGGCATCTGGATGCGCATTAGCGAGCCGTCGTTTCGTCGCGAATGCCGCGGCATGCGTGACGAACGTTGGTAATCGCACGCGTCAGAAGAGTTTGCCGGGATTCAGGATGCCGTTCGGATCGAGTGCATGCTTGATCGCTTTCATTACGGCAAGCTCTTCATCCGAGCGTGAGATGGGCAGAAATTCGCGCTTGAGCAAGCCGATGCCGTGCTCCGCCGACACCGAGCCGCGCAACGGCGCCAGCATCTGATAGACGAGCGCGTACACGTCGCGATGATCGACGCCGGGCACAGAGCGTCCATCGACGGTGACATGCAGGTTCGAATCGCCGATATGCCCGAAAAAGTACGATTCGTTGCCCGGCCACGCATGATCGAGCGCGACACGGCAGCGCTCGACGAATGCGCCGATCTCGCCGACGGGCAGGCTTACGTCGAAGTTGATGGGGTCCAGCTTGACGGGAAACTCCGCCGTGCATTCGCGAATTGCCCACAACGCGCGCGTGTCCGCCATCGACTGCGCGATCACGGCGTCGCGGATCACGGCTTCGTCGAGTGCTTCGTTCAGCGCGTTGGCGAAGTGCGAGCCATCGTCATCGGCATCGAAGCTTGCGTGCTCGATCAACGCGTACAACGGATGCGCGTCGGCGAACGGCGAGCGCGCGCCCGTCAGCTTCACGCCAAAGTCGAAGAAATCCGGCCACATGATCTCGAATGCGCCGATATCGTTGCCGAAGCGCCGCGACAGCCTGCGCAGCAGATTGACGGCTTGCGCATAGTCGTTCAACGCGACGAGTGCCGTATGCCGCGAGCCACGCTGCGGCTGCAGTTTCAGCACCGCGCGCGTGATCACGCCGAGCGTGCCTTCCGAGCCGATGAACCAGTGCTTGAGGTCATAGCCCGTGTTGTTCTTCACCATCTTGTTCAGCGAACTCAGCACCGTGCCGTTGGCGAGCACGACTTCGAGCCCGAGCACCTGGTCGCGCGCCGTGCCCGACTGGATCACGCGATTGCCGCCCGCGTTCGTCGCGAGATTGCCGCCGATCTGGCATGAGCCGCGGGCGCCGAGATCGAGCGCGAGTTCGAAGCCGGCTTGCGCCGCCGCTTCTTGCGCGGCCTGAAGCGTGGTGCCCGCGCGCACCGTGATGGTCGCCGCCGCGCTGTCGATTTCCTCCACACCCGCAAGACGATCCAGCGACAACGCGATATCCGTCGCGCACGCAATCGCGCCGCCTGCAAGCCCCGTCATGCCGCCTTGCGGCACCACGCTCTGACGCGCGTCGTTGCAGATCATCAATGCGCGCGCCACCTGCTCCGTCGTACGCGGCAATAGCCATGCCGCAGGACGTGTCGGTTCGTGACGCGTCCAGTCCGTCATCTGACGCTCGCCGATGGCATCGCCGACACGCACGGCGTCATCGCCCAACGCTTCGCGCAACGCGGCGAGTGTCGACGCGAGCGCGCCCGGTTCTATCGCTGTCATGCGGCTCCTTATGTGGTTCCCTGCGGGGTTTCTTGCGTCGCGGCCAGCTTCTTCCGGTAGCCCATCGAACTGTTGATGCGGCCCAGAATGTAATCGCCCGCCGCGACAGGTTCGTATTTGCTCTCTTGCGCCGGCGTGCCGAGATCGCGTGGATCGACGGCCGACGTATAGGTCGGATCGTAGAACGTCGCAATCGAATAGCGCTCGCGGCCCGATGCGTTGATCACGCGATGCAGCGTCGAGCGAAAGCGGTCGTTCGTCCAGCGCGCGAGCAGATCGCCGACATTGACGACGAAGCTGCCTTCGATGGGCGGCGCGTCGATCCATGTATCGTTCGCGATTTCGCGCACCTGCAGGCCGCCGACCTGGTCCTGCCACAGCAGCGTGATGCAGCCGTAGTCGGTGTGAGGCGCAACGCCGAACTGCTCTTCGTCCGATTGCGGCGGCTGCGGCGGATAGTAGACCATCTGCGTGCGCTGCATCCGCTTCGTATAACGCGACGCAAAGAAATCGACGCCGACGCCGAGCCCCGTCGCCACCGCGCGCAGCAGATCCGCGCCGCACGCGCCGACCTCTTCGTAGTAGCCATACAGCGCGGGCTGCAGTTCGGGCATGAAATCGGGCCAGTTGTTTGGCCCGCGCAGGGCCTGCCCTGCGCGCACATCGGGATCATCCTCGGGCAGTTCGAGTCCGATGCTGAAGAACTCCTTATAGTCGGGGCGCTTGGCCTGATACATGGTCGCATCGCCGAGCGCATTGAAGCCGCGATGCCGATGATTCACGGCAGCACGCCGTTTGGTCTCGACAGGAAACGCGAAGAACTTGCGCGCCGCCTGTTCAGCGCGATCGATGACCGCTTGCGGCACCCCGTGATTGACGATGTAGAAGAAGCCGATCGTCGTGCACGCCTCGCGTATTTCACGGCCCGCGCGCGCAAGCGCATTGCCGTCGCCGGCACGCACGCCGGCCAGATCGACGATCGGAATGCGAGTAGCTGGCTGCATCGCGAGACTCCTCTTCATACGAAGTTTGATTGGACGGTCCGAACCGGTTGCACCTCGTTCGAGTTGCGACTTGAGTGTGGCGACTGCCGTGCGCCGGTTCGCGAGCGTTTCACGTTGTATATACCGCCAAAAGCGCAATCGCAAGTTGCGCTGTACCCGCATGCATTCTTCTGCCGAAGAGACGCGCCCGGCATTAGGGTTTGACAGCATGTGATTATTTTTTTCGCGCAAAACCAGCGGTATATACTGCCTCGCATAACTGGCGCGCCGCCTTCATGCGCGACACCGCTTTGCCAACGGGAGAATATCAATGGGTATCTTTGCAGGCTGGAAGTGTCGTCTCGCGGTCGTCGCATGGTGCGCCAGCGCAGCGCTTGCAAGCGTCAGCGCACACGCGGAAGACCAACTCGCGAAGGTCAAGAAAGCGGGCGAACTCGTCGTCGGCACGGAGATGCAGTTCGCGCCGTTCGACTTTCTCGAGAACGGTCAGCAGGCCGGCTTCAACAAGGACCTGTTCGCTGAAGTCGGCAAGGAACTCGGCGTGAAGGTGCGCTTCATCGATCTTCCGTGGCCGAGCGTGCTGCCCGGTCTCGAAGCCGGCAAGTTTGACATGGTGGGCGGACCGCTCACCGTGACGAAGGCGCGCATGGAACGTTACACGTACACGCTGCCCGTCGCCGATGCAACCGATGCGCTGCTCAAGCGCGCCAACGATACATCCATCAAACAGTCGTCGGATATCGTCGGCAAGACCGTCGGCGCCGGCAAAGGCTCGGCGCAGCTCGATCAGCTGAAGGCCTATATCGCGACGCTGCCCAAGCAACCCGAAGTGCGCGAATACGTCGACAACAACCAGGCGTACGCCGATCTCGCGGCGGGCCGCATTGCCGCCGTCGCGAACTCGATGACCAACATTGCGTACGTCGCGAAGCAGCGCCCCGAAACGTTCGCCGTCGTCACGCCGCCATTCGGCGCGAAGGTGTACTTCGCGTACTGCTTGCGCAAGGACGCGGACAGCAAGCCGCTCGCCGATGCGTTCAACGCCGCCCTCGTCAAGATGCACAACGACGGCCGCCTCGCGGCGCTGCAGAAGAAGTGGTTCGGTGTTGCGATGGACGCGCCCACCACGATGCCGACGCCCAACTACTGATGCCGTGATCCGCGCGGCGCGCATGCCTCGTCGCCCAGGCAGCGCGCTGCTCACATGTCCTCTCTCGCGCATATCGGGCCATGTTCAGCATCCACGTTTTCGCTCAAGGTCTTCCGCTGCTGCTGCACGCGGCCCTCGCGACCATCGGCATTTCGCTGACGGGTCTCGTGATCGGCTTCTTCGTCGGCATTGCCGTGTGCTCGGCGCGGCTGTCGCCCAACGCGCTCGCGCAACGCCTCGGCGGCGCATACGTGTTCTTCTTTCGCGGCGTGCCGATGCTCGTGCAACTGCTGCTCGTCTATTACCTGCTGCCGTTCGTCGGCATCAACGTGTCGCCCGTCGTGGCCGCGATCAGCGCGGTGTCGCTGTGCTCCGCGTCGTATATCGCGGAGATATTGCGCGGCGGCTTTCTGAACATTCCGCCGGGCCAGATGGAAGCGGCGCGCATGCTCGGCCTGTCGCCGCTCGACATGCTTCGGCGCATCCAGGTGCCGCAGGCGTTCAGGATGACGCTGCCATCGCTCGTCAACGAAATGGTGCTGCTGACCAAGGCATCGTCGCTGATCTCCGTGGTGGGCGTGGCCGAACTCACGCGCACCGCGCAGAACATCGCGGCCAGCACGTACCGGCCGCTCGAAGCGTATCTGGCGGCCGGCCTGATCTACTTCGTGATCTGCGGCGCGCTCGCGCTCGTTGCGCACGCCGCCGAGCATCGTTTGCAACACACTTGAGGGCCGGGCGATGCAGCAGTTCGATCCCACCGTCATTACCCACAATCTGCAGCCGATCGCCGCAGGTCTCGCGACAACGCTCGGCACCTGGGTCGCAGGCGTCGCGATCGGCTTGCTGATCGGCTTTCTGATCGCGGTGCTGCAGCTCTTTTGCGGCAAGTGGATACGCGGCATACTGCGCGTGTATATCGAGCTCTTTCGCGGCACGCCGTTTCTCGTGCAGTTGTTCCTGCTCTACTATGGCGGCCCGTCCATCGGACTGACGCTCGAACCGTTGACGGCAGGCGTGCTCGGTCTCGGCCTGTACGGCAGCGCCTATTTCGCCGAAGCTTTCCGCTCCGGCTTTCAATCGATCCCGCGCGGCCATCTCGAAGCCGCCTCATGCCTCGGCCTCACGCGCTGGCAAGCGGTGCTGCGCATCCAGGTGCCGCAGATGCTGGTGCTGATCGTGCCCGCGCTGACAAACCTGATCATCGTGCTCAGCAAGGAAACAGCTGTGCTGTCGATCGTCACGGTGCCCGAACTGACGTTCGTGCTGACGGGCATCGGTTCGGCGACGTTCGCGTTCGTCGAAACGCTGCTCGTGCTGTGCGTGTGTTATCTCGCGCTCGTCGAACTCACGTCGCGCGCGGGCATGTGGGCGGAAACGCGCATCGCCCGTTTCATGGCCTAAGACCGAACGCCACTCAAAGCTCATCATGAATGCACTCGTCGACATGCCCGCTTCCTCCACTCTCGGTTCGCCGCAGTCCAGCCAGTCGCCGCTGATCGAAGTGCGCGATCTGCGCAAGCGCTTCGGCGACGTCGACGTGCTGCGCGGCGTCGACCTCGACATCCACCGCTCCGAAGTGGTCTGCATCATCGGACCGTCGGGCTCGGGCAAGAGCACGCTGTTGCGCTGCCTCGCGGCGCTCGAAACCTACGATCACGGCGACGTGCGCATCGAAGGCGAACTGCTCGGCTACATGGAGCGCAACGGCAAGCGCGTGCGCGCGTCGCAAAGTGAGATCAACCGCGTGCGCCGCAATGTCGGCATGGTGTTTCAGCAGTTCAACCTGTGGCCGCACATGACGGCGCTCGGCAACGTGATGGAAGCGCTGCTGCGCGCGCGGCATCTGTCGCGCGACGATGCAAAGAAACGCGCCAACGCCATGCTCGATACCGTCGGCCTCGCGCACAAGGGCGACGCGTATCCGGCCAAGCTGTCGGGCGGTCAGCAGCAGCGCGTCGCGATTGCGCGCGCACTCGCGATGGAACCGCACATCATGCTGTTCGACGAGCCCACCTCCGCGCTCGATCCCGAACTCGTCGGCGAAGTGCTGCAAGTGATGAAGCAGCTTGCGCGCGACGGCATGACGATGGCCGTCGTCACGCATGAAATGGGTTTCGCGGCGCAGGTCGCGGACAAGGTCGTGTTCATCGACCAGGGACGCATCGCCGTGCAAGGCAAGCCGCACGACGTCTTTCACGACGCGAACCAGCCGCGCCTGCGCCAGTTCCTGCAAAACTACTTCGACCGCAACGCGTTCTGGTCGCGCGGCGCGGACAGCGCGGACCCGGTATGAACGTCCGCCTCGACTGACGCAGCGCGCCGATGTCCGCCCCCGCCGTCCGCGACAAACATCGCACGCGAGCGCACGCGAAAGCGCGCAGGCCTCGCCAGCCGGATGTGCGCGCAATCACGGCGGCTGCAACGGTGGCCTCTCCCGCGCAGCCGGCCGCGCGGTACGAACAGGTCAAGCAGTACATCCGCCACGCAATCGAATCGGGCGAGCATCGCGCGGGCGAGCGCATTCCATCGGAACTCGATCTCGTCGCGTCGCTCGGCGTGTCGCGGATGACGGTGAACCGCGCGTTGCGCGAACTCACGCATGAAGGGCTATTGACGCGCGTGTCGGGCGTCGGCACCTTCGTCGCCGAAACCAAGCCGCAATCGACGCTGCTGATGATCGCGCATATCGGCGACGAGATCCGCTCGCGCGGGCACGAATATAGCTATCAGACTTTACTTGCGCAGCGTGAAGTCGCGCCCGTGAACGTATCGAATGCGTTGGGGCTGGCACCGGGCGCGTCGGTGTTTCATGTGATCTGCGTGCATCGCGAGAACGGCTTGCCCGTCCAGCTCGAAGACCGTTACGTGAATCCCGCTATCGCGCCGGATTTCATCGAGCAGGATTTCTCGACGATACGGCCTTCGGAGTATTTGTTCAGCGTCGTGCCCGCGCACGATGTCGAGCATGTCGTCGATGCGGCCCTGCCGAGCCGCGCCGAAGCCGACTTGCTGCAGATCGCGCCTGAAGAGCCTTGCCTCACGCTGATGCGCCGCACGTGGACGAGCGGCGTCGCGGTGACGTTCGCGCGCTTCGTGCACCCGGGCTCGCGCTACCGGCTCGGCTGCCGGTTCGCGCCCGATACGTCGCAGCGGCAGGGATAGTCGAAATCGGAAAGGCCAGGGAGCACGGCAATGAAGATCCAGTATTTCCTCGCGGCGGCCATCGCGACGATGGCTTGCCCGGCATTCGCCCAGCCTCAAACATCCGTGGAAATCGATCGGGGCGCCGACAAGACCACGGTAACGGGCACGGCGACGATCGTGGCGACCGTCGTCGCGATCGATCCTGCTACCCGCAGCGTCAAGCTCAAGGACAAGAGCGGACGCATCCAGGACCTCAAGGCCGGCGAGCAGGTGCGCAACTTCGATCAGCTCAAGATCGGCGATGTGGTCACGACCCAGTACCACGAGGCAAGATCGCTGAGCCTCACGAAAACGGCGGGCGTGCGCTCTTCCCAGGAGCGGCAGATCTTGCAGCCGGCCGCGTCAGGTGCGAGACCCGGCGGCGCGATCAGCCGCGAAGTGACGGTCGTGGGCGATGTCGTCGCGATTGATGCGCAGGGCAATCACATCACGATACGAGGGCCGCAGGGCAAGATGGACGTGCTGGTGGACCCCGAGCAGCTCAGGAACATTCACAAGGGCGATCAGGTCCAGGTGGTGCGCACGGAAGGTGTGGCGATCTCCGTCACGCCCGGCGAGGGCAATTAGTCCGCGGTTCGGGATGAAGCCGCACCCGTGCCCCCGCGCTGCCGACGCGCGCTAGACGTTGCCCGCCAGATGAAAGCGCGACGCGGGATGCCACAGCTGCACCGACGTCGCGACCTGCTCGCCAACCCACGTCCTGCGCCATAGCATCAGACACGGCTCTCCGATCTCCATCATCAGATGGCGGCGCACATGCGCATTCGGCTTTTGTGCGTAGATGCGGAACTCGGCGCGCTGGATCGGCGCGAGACGCACCATGTAGTGATTCGGTGTTTCGACGGTGAAGTCCTGATTCAGGTAGTCGGGAAACACGCGCGGATTCACGTAGCGGTCTTCGTATTGAATCGGCTCGCTCTCTTCGTTGTGCACGATGCGCGAATGGAACACAGGCCCTTTGGAAAGCGCGAGTGCATCGAGCGCGAGCGCATCGTCGCTGGAATCGAGCGTCAGCACGCGCGCCGTATGCCGATGACCGCGCGCGGCGATCTCATCGGCGATATTGCGGATTTCGAGCACCGTCGATTCGTAGTGTCGCGGCGCGACATACGTACCCGAGCCCTGCACGCGCGTCAGCACGCGCTCCGTGGTCAGCTCGCGCAGCGCGCGCGACACCGTCATGCGCGCGACACCGAACTCTTTCACCAGCTCCGCTTCCGATGGAATCAGCCCGCCCGGCTTCCACACACCCTCTTCGATCCGCGCGATCACGTAGCGCTTGATCTGCTCGTACGCCGGCATGGCCTTGCCCGGCGCGGCGCGCACGCCGGCGCATGGTTCTTCCGCTGTCTCCAGTTGCCCGTTTATCGTCATGTCTACGTCGGCCTCGTGGGTTGAACGCATGCGTGCTTAGGCCGCCGATTGCGGCGCATGATGCGCGGCGGCCGTCGAATCGTTGGCGGCATGCGCGCCATAGCCCGCATGGTCGTCGGGTGCCGGTGAAGGCACGTGACCCGCGGCCGGCGGCAGCGGCGGCGCGGCTTCGCCGATCATCCGGAACGCAACGGCCATGTCGTCGGCGAGCGGCCGGTCGTCGCGATATGTCGGCACGACGGCGCGCACGCGGCGCCACAGCGCGTCGGTATTGCGCGCGCGCGCGCATCGACAGGCTGCAGATCGTAGGCCTTGCGCGGCCGCCAGCAATTCGATCGCGACGATGCGGCCGGTGTTGTCGACGATCTCCAGCGCCTTCAGCGCAGCCGGCGTCGCATGGCACAGATGATCTTCCTGCAAGCCCGACGTGATGCCGCCATCCAGGCTCGCGGGCGCGGCGAGCCGCCTGTTCTGTGCGACCAGCGATGCCGCCGTGTACTGCGCGATCATGAAGCCCGAGCACGTGCCGCCCGGCTGCGCGAGAAACGCGGGCAAGCCGCTCACAAGCGGATTCACGAGGCGATCCAGACGCCGCTCGGCCATCGCGGCCACCTGCGCGATCGCCGTCGCGAGACTGTCCATCGCCAGCGCAATCGACGCGCCCACCGCATGCGCCTGCGAATAGACACGCGGCGCATCCGGCGTGCCCGCGACAATCGGGTTGTCGGTGATGGATGCAAGCTCGCGATTCACGACTTCGGCCGTCGCGTCGAGCACGTCGCGCGCGGCGCCGTGCACGTGCGGGATCGTGCGCATCGACAGCGGGTCTTGCGTGCGCTGCCCGACTACGGAAGCGAGAATGCCGCTATCGGCGAGCGCATTGCGCATGCGCTCGCCGACCAGGTTCAATCCCGGCGACACGCGCAACGCAAGCGAATCGGCGTCGAACGCAGCGAGCTGTCCGCGCAGGTTTTCGAAACTCATCGCGGCGATGGCGTCGGTCCAGTCGAGCACACGTTCCGCGCGCGCGAGCGCCAGCGCCGCGAGCCCCGTCACGCACGGCGTGCCGTTGATGAGGCTCAAGCCTTCCTTCGCCTCGAGCACGAGAGGCTCACGCCCGAGCCGCTCGAGCGCGGCGCGGCCGCTGATCCGTTCGCCGCCGTGACGCACGTGGCCTTCGCCGATGCACACCAGCGCGATGTGCGCCATATGGCTCAGATAGCCGACGGAACCGAACGCCGGCACTTCGGGGATATAGTCCGCGTCGAGCAACGCGACCAGTTGATCCGCGACGTCGAGACGGATGCCCGAGTGGCCATGCGCAAAGTTGTTGATGGCAGCGGCCATGATGGCGCGCGTCTCGGTGACGCCGAGCGGCGCGCCGACGCCCACGGCATGGCTCATCAAAATGTTGCGCGACAGCGCGCGCTGCTCCGACGGCGACACGATCACGTCGCACAAGGCGCCCACGCCCGTATTCACGCCATACGCGCGAATGCCGCGCTCGACGATCTGCTCGACGAGCGTGCGCGCCGCCGCGATGCGCGCGCGCGCCGCTTCGGACAGCACGAGCGCTTCGCCCGCCGCAACGGCGGCCAGTTCGCGCCAGCTCAGAGGACGGTCGGTTCGGATGACTGCCATGATGATGTTGCCTTTCGAATGACGTGAGCTGCGTGATGAATCGGGTTAATTGGTGGTGCGCGAATGATGGCTCGACACGAATTGCCGGAAGCGTTCGGACTTCAGTTCGCCGAATACTTCGTCGGGCGTGCCGTCGCATTCCGTCTGACCTTGATGCAGGAACATCACGCGGTTCGACACATGACGCGCAAAGCCCATTTCGTGCGTGACGACCAGCATCGTGCGTCCTTCTTCCGCGAGCGAGCGCATCACGCGCAGCACTTCGCCCACCAGTTCGGGATCGAGCGCCGACGTGGGCTCGTCGAACAGCATGACTTTCGGATGCATTGCAAGCGCGCGCGCAATCGCGACGCGCTGCTGCTGACCGCCCGACAGATGCGCCGGATAATGCCCGCGCTTTTCCGCAAGGCCCACTTTGGCGAGCAGCGCTTCCGCTTCTTCGACGGCTTCCGCGCGGCTGCGCTTCTGCACGCGCATCGGCCCTTCGATCAGGTTTTCCAGCACCGTCATGTGCGACCACAGATTGAAGTTCTGAAAAACCATGCCGAGTTGCGAGCGAATGCGATCGACCTGCTTGCGGTCGTCCGGCTGCAGCTTACCGTCCTTGCGGCGCTTCATCTTGAGCGTTTCGCCTGCGAGCGCGACGCTGCCGTCGTCGGGTGTTTCGAGCAGATTCAGGCAGCGCAGAAACGTGCTCTTGCCCGAGCCGCTTGCGCCGAGAATCGAGATGACGTCGCCTTCATGCGCGTCGAGCGAAATGCCCTTCAGGACGTGATGGTCGCCGAACGACTTGTGGATGTTCTTGACCGACAGTGCAACGGGTGCCGTAGCGTTCATGGGATTCTCCGGAATGGGGCGTCAGGGTGCGGCACGACGTGCTTCGGTGGCGGGCGGCATCGCGCGCGGCGCGGCGTTCGCGGGCATCGCGCGAAGATGGCGCGACAGCTTCCGTTCGAGCAGGCCGAGCAGACGCACGACGACGAAGTTCAGGAACAGATAGATGAGCGCAGCGCAGATGAAAACCTCTGTGGTGCGGTACGTCTGCTGGATGATCTGCTGCGCGACGCCCGTCACTTCCCACACGGTGACGAGGCTCGCGAGCGCCGTCGACTTCACGAGCAGCACGGCTTCCGTCGAATACGCGGGCAAGCATTGGCGCAATGCAATGGGACCGATGATGCGGCGCAGGAGCGAAAAACCCGACAGGCCGATCGCGTAACCCGCTTCGATCTGTCCGATGGGCACGGCCATCAGGCCGCCGCGAATGATCTCAGCCGTATAGCCCGCCGTGCACAGCGCGAGCGACAGCACCGCGCACACATACGGCTCGCGCAGCACGGGCCACAAAAAGCTCTCGCGAATCACGCCGAACTGGCCGAGCCCGTAATAGACGAGAAACATCTGGATCAAGAGCGGCGAGCCGCGAAACACGAGGATGTAGGCACGCGCAAAACGGTTCGGCAGCCAGTGCGGCGAGACGCGCATCGTGACGATCACGAGCGACAGCAAGCCGCCCAGCACCAGCGAAGAAAAGAACAGGCCCAGCGTGGTCGGCACGGCGCCGAGCAGCTGGCGCAGCGTGTCGAACAGGAAGTCGAAATCGAAAGACATGTTGGCGCTCCGTCGTCAGTTGCGCGCGAAGTTGCGCCGGAAGGATCGGCCCACGCGTGCTTCCGCGTGGTTGAAGACACGGTTCGAAATGCCCGTCATGACGAGATACAGCGCGCCGCCCACGACGAAGAACAGGAAATACTGATGCGTCGAGCCTGCCGCAATCTGGCTGGCGCGCAGCAGTTCGGCGAGACCCGTCACGGAGATCAGCGCGGAGTCTTTGAGGCTCAGCTGCCACACATTGCCGATACCCGGCAGCGCAAAACGCAGCACCTGCGGAATCAGGATGCGGCGGGCCATCGTCATGGTCGGCATGCCGATCGAGCGCGCCGCTTCGAGTTCGCCCTTCGACACGGCAAGCACGGCCGAGCGATACACCTCGGCCTGATACGCGCCCGAAATCATGCCGACAGCCAGTGCGCCGATCACGAACGGCGGCACGCCGACGAAGCCTTCTGCGCCGAACCATTGGCCGACCGTCGTCACGAGCGTCGAGCCGCCGAAATAGAACAGATAGATGACGAGCAGCTCAGGCACGCCGCGAAACACCGTCGTGTACAGATCGCCCAGCACGCGCGCCAAACGATAGCGCGACAGTTTGGCCGCCGCGACGATCGCGCCGAACACCGCGCCGACAGCGACAGCGCGAGCGTCAGCGCGACGGTCATCAATGCCGCGAGCAGCAGCACGCCGCCCCAGCCTTCCTGCCCGAAGCCGAGCGTCTCGATCAGAGCCATGAACTACTCCTCATCCTGCTTTCGTTGATTGACCTGTTGCCCGCTTGCCGTTCGCGCCGCAGCGGAACTCAGGTCGTGCGAGCGCGCGCGAATGATGCCGCGCGCGCATCCCGTCGCCGCTCAAGGCGTGACGTCGGTCTTGAACCACTTGTCGGAGAGCTTCTTCACGGTGCCGTCCTTCAGCGCGTCGGCGATTGCCGTGTCGAACTTCGCCTTCAGGTCGGCGTCCTGCTTGCGGAACGCGAGGCCTTCGCCCGGACCCCAGATCGGGCCGCCGATCTTCGGTCCCGCCATCGAGATCTGTGCCGTTTCCTTTTTGTCCGCATTGGCGGCGTAGTACGTGACGTCGTCGAACGATGCGTCGATACGGCCGTTCGCCAGATCGAGGTCACGCTCGGGCGAGGTCTTGTACACGCGGATCGTCGCGATGTCCTTGAAGCCGTCGTTGATGAACTTCGTGTAGACCGTGCCCGACTGGATGCCGATGGTCTTGCCCTTCAACTGCTTGCGCAATGCGTCGACGGTCGGCTGGTCGCTCTTCGCGTCGCCCGTCAGCTTGACGACGGGCGCGCTGGGCGACGCCTTCGGCAGGATCTTCGTGTCGGCGACGGCGAACGTCGCGGGCGTCGCGGCATATGGCCGCGAGAACGCGATGATCTTTTCGCGCTCGGGGGTAATCGAGATCGCGTCCATCAAGACGTCGAATTTGCCCGCTTGCAGGCCAGGGATCATGCCGTCCCAATCTTGTGCAACCAGGTTGCACTGCAGCTGAATGCGCTGACACAGGTTCGCCACCAGTTCCGGCTCGAAGCCGCCGAGCTTGCCGCCCGGCAACGTGAGGTTCCACGGCGCGTAACCGCCTTCCAGCGCGATCGTCACCGACTTCCATTCCTTCGCCTGAGCCGGTGCGCCAGCGATAGCCACAGCGCCCAACACCATGCCGGCGATGACCTTCGACAACATAGTGCGGTTTGCCTTCTTCACCTTCACGTCGAATCTCCTTTTTGTCTGAACGGGTCCGTTCGCTCGTCGCGCGTTGGACATGTATAGACAAGTCTGCATGAGGTCAAAAATGATCGCAACTGGATTTGCCGAAAATAATTGAATTGTTCGGGTAAGCCCTGATGCGACGGGGCTTCTGCCGCTCACCGGGTGACCGTGGTCGGCGGGCCATCGGGCGCCAGTCTGGTGCAACTGACTAGACAGGTTGGTGCAGCTGACTAGACAGGTTCGCGATTTCACGGTGGCTTTGCACCGCCGTTGCGCGTTCCGGCTCCGGGCGCGGCGGGCCGCCGAAGAGGCATCGGCCTTTCCTTGCAACACTGAAAGGCGGCGCGACGCCAGCAGCGCTTCTCATACATGGGTATGAAATGCGTGAGCCTCACGCATGGCCCGTTCATCCGTGCGGCACGTGAGGTCAAACGCAGGTGTGATGGGCGGCGACGCTTCATCATCCGAACGTACAGCGAAAGCAACATAAGTTGGTCATCGCTCGTTCGTTCGTACGGCTCGCGCGCAGGCGTTCGCCGCACTACATTACATCCAGCGCTGGACGACCACGGATGGCCCTGAGAAGGCCTGGCTCGCAAGACAACTCCTGCGCAGAACAAAAAAAAGTTTGGCTGGCGCGGAATGAAATCCGATGCCGCAGTGTTTTCCCTTATGTGGACAACAGAATCGAAGCAAGACTCGCGGAAAGCGCACGACCAGACAGCCGTAACACAGCAATTGATGCAGCAGCTTTAACGACGTTTCTTAGCAAACCATCCCGGCCCGATCCGAACGCCAATCGATCAGGATACCGAAGCATATTCGGGCCAGACGTTTCGACATACTCACTGAGGAGTGACATCATGAAGAAGATCTTTGTTTGCCTCGCAGTTGCAGCCGGCGCACTCGCCGCTCCCGCGCTGAGCTTCGCCCAATCGAATGGTCCCGTGACGCGCGCCGAGGTCCGAGCCGATCTGATTCGCGTCGAAAAGGCCGGCTATGAGCCGGGCCGCGCGAACGACATCTACTACCCGGCCGATATCCAGGCCGCGGAAGCGAAAATCGCCGCGCAGGACAAGCAGAATCAGACGCAAGACTCAGTCGGCGGTGTCGCGCTCACGGGTACGTCGTCGTCGGGCAAGCCTTCGCGCAGCGCGTCGAACAACGCGTGCGTCGGGCCCGTCAGCTACTGCAACATCTACTTCGGTAGCTAAACGATGCGCACCGACCCTGCGCCGCCGCGGTCAGGCGCAGGAGCGTGCGCGCGTTGGGCGCCGCGAATGATCCGCGACGAATGCGACACGGCGCGCCCAATGGCGCGCCGTTTGCGTTGCAGAGACAGCCAGGACGGCCGATCACCGGCTCAGTTGCCGAAGTAGACGTTGCATTGCAATCCCGTCGCGCAATCGCGCGCATGCTGCATCGTCTTGCCCGACGATGTGCGCGTATCCATCGTTCCGCCGTATGACATGTCCGTCGTCGCCTGCGCGGAGGCATTGGCATTGTTCTGCATCGCCGCTTTCGATGCATCGCTGCTCTGCGCCACCTCCTCTGCCATCGTCGCGACGGGCACGGCCAGCAGCAACGCGCCCGCTACGGGTAATGCCATCAGGATCTTCATGTCGAACTCCTTCGATGCCGACGAACCGCGATGCCTTGCATCGCAATTCGCCTAACGCCCGTCAGCGCTTGCGTCATCCGCATCGTTTCGACCGACTCATGCAAGCGCGAAACTCGCGCGCTGCAGCTTTCCCGCGCCGCAGCGTGCCTTTGTTGGTATGCGATTGATTGGCTCAAAACCCCCGAGTCTGTCGGGCGGCGCAGCACGGCGCGAAAACGCCAGTTTTGTATTCGTTCGATTGTTGGCCGCGCGAAGAAGGTCCGTACTGCTGCTTCTGTTATAGACCTTTGCAACGAGACTGCAATGAGGGGTTGCTGCAATGCAAGGCGGCGCGCATCGCGAGGTGCTGCGCGCTGCCGGTTTCAATTCGCGTTCGTCAACGCAGATTGGTCTTCACGAGTTCGACGATTTCGTCGCCGCGTCCGTTGAGGATCGCGCGCAGCATGTAGAGGCTGAAGCCTTTCGCTTGCGACAGCTCGATGGTCGGCGGCATCGCGAGTTCATGTCTGGACGTCACGACATCGACGAGCGCCGGCCCTTGATGCGCGAACGCCTCAGCCAGCGCCTTGCCCAGTTCTTCGGATTCCTCGACGCGAATCGAGAAAATGCCCGCACCTTTCGCGATCTGCGCAAAATCGGTCTTGCTCAGATCCACGTTCGTGTCGAGATAGCCGCCTGCTTTCAGTTCCATCGAAACGAAACCGAGCAGACTGTTATTGAACACAACGACCTTGATGGGCAGATCGAGCTGACGCGCGGTCAGCAGATCGCCGAGCAGCATGGATAGCCCGCCGTCGCCGGACAGCGATACCACCTGGCGCCCCGGATGCGCCGCCTGCGCGCCGAGCGCCTGCGGCATCGCGTTCGCCATCGATCCGTGGTTGAACGAGCCGTGCAATTGCCGCTTGCCATTCATCGTCAGATAGCGCGCGGCCCAGAGTGTCGGCGTGCCGACGTCGGCGGTGAAGATGGCGTCGTCGCTCGCGGTCTCGTCGATCATGCGAGTCAGGTACTGCGGATGGATCGCCTCGCCGGGATCGGAGGGCGTGGCAAGTTCGTCGAGGTCGCGGCGCGCTTCTTCGTAGTGCGCCGTCGCCATGTCGACGAACGTGCGGTCGTCCTTGCGCTTGAGCTTGGGCAACAGCGCGGCGACGGTTTCCTTCACCGTGCCGACGAGGCCCATCGCAAGCGGCGCGCGTTTGCCGAGCTGCGAGCCTTTCCAGTCGATCTGCACGACCTTCGCGTCGGGCGGATAGAACGGCCGATACGGAAAGTCGCAGCCGAGCAGCAGCAGCACGTCGCACGACATCATCGCGTGATAGCCGGAACTGAAGCCGATCAGGCCCGTCATGCCGACGTCGAACGGATTGTCGTATTCAATGAACTGCTTGCCGCGCAGCGCGTGCACGACGGGCGCGCCGAGCGTGTCCGCGAGCTTCACCACTTCGTCGTGCGCGCCCGCGACGCCGCTGCCGCACATGATCGTCACCGCTTCGCAGTCATTGAGCATCGTCGCGAGACGGGCAAGCTCGCTGTCGGGCGGCAAGATGGCGGACGGCGCCGTCGGATTCCAGACGGGCGGTTGCGACGGCCCTTCGCTCAACGCGATATCGCCCGGCAGCACGATCACGGCGACGCCGCGTTGCTCGATGGCCGCGCGCATCGCGCGTTCGAGCACGCGCGGAAACTGCGACGCGTTGATCACCAGCTCGGCGAAGTGACTGCATTCCTTGAAGACTTCCGTCGGATGGGTTTCCTGAAAGTAGCCCAGTCCGATTTCCGTCGACGGGATATGCGCGGCGATCGCGAGCACTGGTTGCTGATTGCGATGACAGTCGTACAGACCGTTGATCAGGTGCAGATTGCCCGGCCCGCAACTGCCCGCGCACACGGCCAGTTGACCGCTCGATGCCGCGTCGGCGCCCGCGGCGAACGCGGCCGCCTCTTCGTGGCGAGTGTGCATCCAGCGGATCGAGCCGACCTGATCGAGACTGAACGCGAGGCCGTTGAGGCTGTCGCCTGTGACGCCCCAGATGCGCTTGACGCCTGCTGCCGCGAGCGTCTTCGCAAGGTAGTCTGCAATCGTGTTCTTTGCCATGAATGCTCCTCGAAAGGGGGGGGGTTGGGTTTTTGTCTGCGAGTTATTTGCGGCGCGGGCGTTGCCGGTGTGTGTTTGCCCTTTGCGCGGGCATCCGCGATAGCGCCTCGCGGCGCAGGCGTTGCCGTTGTGTCCTTGCCCTGTTCGCTGGCATCGCGATAGCGCCTCGCGGCGCAGGCGTTGCCGTTGTGTCCTTGCCCTGTTCGCTGGCATCCGCGATAGCGCCTCGCGGCGCAGGCGTTGCCCCTGTGCGGGGCGGCACCTACTTTTCTTTGCAGCGGCAAAGAAAAGCAGGCAAAAGAAAGCCGCTCACACCGCCA
>NZ_JACFYJ010000073.1:0-39669 GCF_037126505.1 Paraburkholderia bengalensis | reverse complement strand
TCCGGCGCGCGCGATGACGTACGAATGCCTCGCTCTCTGCCATTCGAACGCGTGACACCATGGTGTGAACGACTGTCAGTGGATGCCTCATGTCGACCCTCTTCCGGCGGCCGCACGAGCAAGCACTGAGAGGCCGTCAGCAGAGTGTCATCCGGTCATCTGGGACGACTTGTCGGAAACAGTAGTTCGGCCACTTCTGACAAATTTTTGACTGCCGGAGCCGCCCCCATCCCATCAGTCGGACAGCAATCTTCCATCCCGCGTACACGGCTACGCACACCACGGCTCCTACCTGCGCAAATGACACTGCTGCCGGGGCAGCGCGGACGCCACCCACCGCCGTCTCATGGGCTGCGTCGTAGTGTCTTTATGCGGTCCATGGACACAGTGGGCGCCACGGGCTGCTGACACGAACGCGGGTTAACGCCCATTTGATCGCGATCCTCAACGATTTACTGTATCGATACACTAAATCGATACAGTCGCGCCGCCGCTGTCGTGTCGCGCTGAACACACTCGCCCGCGCTTAAAGCGGCATTCAGGAGACAAGAGCATGCATTCCACTTCCCGGCGACGGTTCCTTCAAACGGCCTCGGTAGCCTCCCTCGCGGCGGCGGGCGCAGGCTTTCCCGCGATCGTGCGCGCCCAGCCGGCGGCCACGTTGCGGCTGTCATCATCGATGCCCGCGAACGAAAACGCCGCGCATTACGTGTGGTATCAGAAGCTCGCTGCGAATCTGAAGGCGAGCGTCGGCGACCAGATCCGGATTGACTATTTCCCGAACAGTCAGCTCGGCAAGGAGAGCGATGTCGTGCAGCAGGTGAAGGTCGGTGCGGTCGACATGATGGTCACCGGCTCGTCGATCTGGGCGACCGTGCTGCCGGAGCTCGGCATGCTCGATCTGGGCTATGTGTTCGACAACTTCGACCATGTCGGGCGCGCAATGGACGGCACCGTCGGCAAATCCTTTGACACCATGCTGCAACAGCGTGCGGGCTGCTCGGTCGTCACGTGGGGCTATTCCTTCGGCGCGCGCAACGTGTTCACGAAGAAGCCCATGCAATCGCTCGCCGATATCAAGGGCGTGAAGCTGCGCGTGCTGCCCACGCCCGCCTTCATGGAAACCTTCAGGCTGATGGGCGCCGTACCGACGCCCATTCCCATCGGCGAGTTGTACATGGCCGCGCAGACAGGTGTCGTCGATGGCTTCGAGCACGACTGCGCGACCGTGCTCGCGAGCAAGTACGACGAAGTCGTGAAGTCGTGCTGGCAAACTCAGCACGTCTTCAGCCCGCTCGTCGTCGTGATGGGCCGCCGCGCCCTGGCGAAGATTCCAGAAAATCTACGTCCCGCGTTTCAGAAAGCGGCGCAAGACGCGACCGCGAGTCAGCGCGTCGCAGCCATCCAGACGGCTGCCAGCGCCGAGCAGGAGTTGAAGAAGCGCGGCATGACGTTTTATCCGATGTCGAAAGCCGACCGCGACACCGCGCGCGGCGAGATGCAGTCGCAGTTGTACGCGAACTTCTCGAAGCAGTATCCCGCGACCGGGCCGCTCTTCACCGCCATCGCCGTAGCGCGCGGCTAACGAGGCAGCCACACCATGACCACTTTCTCCGCGACGCCCGGATCAGAGGCGCAACTAGCCGCCCCGGACTTCGGCCATGAGACCGTACTCGCGCGGGGCCTCGTGCGCCTCATGCGCTGGATCGAATACCTGTGTGCAGCCGTGCTCGCGGCCGATGTGCTCGTGGTGTTCCTCTCCGTGATCTACCGCTATTTCCTGCACGATCCATTCGACTGGGCCGAGGAAGTCGCCGGAGCGCTGATGGTCGTACTGGTGTTCTTCGGCGCCGCGACGGTGCTTGCGCGCAGCCAGCACGTCGGCGTCGACCTGTTTCGCGGCATGCTGCCCAGGCGCTGGCAGCCCGCGCTCGTTCATCTGGGACACTGGGTCATCGCGGGCGTCGCGGGGAATCTGTGCGTGTCGTCGTGCCTGCTGCTAGTCGATTCCTACGGCCAGATGACACCGAACGGCCTCCCCGCGTGGATCAAAGTGTATCCGCTCGTCATCGGCAGCGTGTTCATGGCAGTGTTCGCGCTCGCCAACGCGCTCAACGGCGCGCGCAGGACTGTGCTCGGCACATTGATCGGCTGCATGCTGCTCGCGGCGACCGTGTTCGGGTGGAACGCGTTCGTGCCCGGTCACGCGATCAAGCCAGGCATCCTGCTGTTGGCCGGATTCATCGGCGGACTCGTGCTCGGCGTGCCGGTCGGCTTCGTGCTCGCGTTCTCGGCGCTGCTGTATTTCCTCGCGGAACCGTCCCTGCCGATGCTCGTCTATTCGCAGCAAGTGATGGCGGGCACCGACCACTTCGTGCTGCTCGCGATTCCGTTTTTCGTGCTCGCCGGACTGCTGATGGAAACCAACGGCATGTCGTCCCGCCTGATCGAACTGCTGCTGAGGATTTTCGGGCGCGTGCGCGGCGGCCTCGGCCTCATCACGATCATGGCGACGGCGTTCTTCTCGGGCGTGTCTGGTTCAAAGCTTGCGGATATCGCGGCGGTTGGCGGTGTCGTGATGCCGGCTGTGCGCCAGAGCAAGGAAGATCCGAACGAAGCCGCAGCGCTGCTCGCCTGCAGCGCGGTGATGGCGGAAACCATTCCTCCGTGCGTGAACATGATCATCATGGGCTTCGTCGCGAACATTTCGATCGCCGGGCTGTTCCTCGCGGGCGTCGTGCCCGCCGCCGTCCTTGCCGCGGCGCTGGCGATCGTCGCGGTGATTTTCGGGCGCCGCATAAATCTCGCCGATGCGCTCACCAATCCGCGCGCATGGATGCCGCTGCTCGGCGGCGCGCTGGTCGCGCTCGTCATGATCACCATGATCGGCAAGGGCGTGACGTCGGGCATCGCAACGTCGACGGAAGTGTCCGCGTTCGCTGTCGTCTATGCGCTTATCGTCGGCTGGCTGGCGTTTCGCGAACTCACGCCGAAATCGGTCACACGCGTGTTCGTGCGCTCGGCATCGATGGCGAGCAGCATTCTGTTCATCGTCGCGGCGGCCTCCAGCGTATCGTTCGCGCTGACCGTCGAGCAGATTCCCGCGCTCGTTTCCGATTCGATGATCGCCTTCGCGCATCAATACGGACCGACGATGTTCCTGCTGCTGTCCGTGCTGATCATGATCGTGTTCGGCGCGGTGTTGGAAGGCGCGCCCGCGCTTATCATCTTTGGGCCCCTCCTCACTCCGATCGCCACGCAACTCGGCATCAACCCGCTGCATTTCGGCACGGTGATCGTCGTCGCGATGGGCATGGGTTTGTTCGCGCCGCCGGTCGGGCTGGGCCTGTTCGCGACCTGCGCCATCACCGGCACGGAAATGAAGGCCGTAGCGCGACCTATGCTCAAATACCTGCTGGTGCTGTGCATCGCACTGGTGGTGCTGATTCTGGTGCCATCTTTTTCGTTGTGGTTGCCGACCCGGCTCGGCCTGTAGCCGGCAGATGTAAAACCTTATGAGCACCATTCAGGATGTCGCCCGCCAGGCCGGTGTTTCCGTGAGCACGGTATCCAACGTGCTCAACGGCCGCACCGGTCAGATGCGCCAGGAAACACTCGTGCGCGTGCAGGCAGCGATGAGCGCGCTGCAATACCGGCCGAGCACGCTCGCGCGTCAGCTCAAGACGGGACAGACGCCGCTCATCGGGCTGCTGGTGCCGTCCATCGCCAATCCGATGTACGGCTATATCGCGCGGGAGGTCGAAACGTACGCGCAGGAGCGCTACGGCTATCGCGTGATGATCGGCAATACGTATCGCGATCCAGCGAAGGAAGCGTCGTTCTTCGAGGATCTGCTGTCGCAGGGCGTGCGGCGAGTGATCGTGATCTCGTCGCTTGCGAACGAGCGCCATCTGGAAACCGCTGTCGAACACGGCATGGTCGTCGTCAGCTACGACCGCCGCGCAACCGAAGGTGAGACCACGCGCGTTGAACACGTCACGCCGGACAACTTCGAAGCAGCGCGCATCGCGACGCGCCATCTGATCGCGCACGGCCACACGCAACTCGCCTTCGCCACGTTGACCGGCGTGACGATGAGTCGCCGCGACAAGATCAACGGCTTTCTCTCGGCAGCGCAGGATGCGGAGCTGTCGGAGGACGCGCGCGTGCTCGACAGCGGCCCGGTGAACGAATACGGCGATTCGATGATCGTGGAGAACGGGCGCGCGCTCGCGCGTCTGCTCGCGGCAGACAACGCGCGCCCGACCGGCATCGTCGCCGTCAACGACCTGATGGCTCTCGGCCTCATGGCAGGCCTGCGCGAGTGTGGATTGCGCGTGCCAAAGGACGTGTCGATCGTCGGCATGGACGGGCACTTCCTCGCGGCGATCTCCAATCCCGCGCTTACGACCGTGCAACTTCCCGTGCCGGCGATGGCCGCCGCGATGGTCGAGCGCGCGATGCGTCCGCACGCCGAACCCCTGCCCGCATCGGAGCAGGCGCTCTTCACGGATATCACGCTCGTGGAGCGCGAGTCGGTCGCGCGCCCGGGCAAAACTGCGGCGAAAGCGAAGCAATCCGGAAAGGCAGGATAAGGACATGAACAAGGTATTCGTGAGTCATCCCCGGCACATGCTGGATCATTACTTCGGCGCACGGGCGGCGGCAGCGCTCGCGAAGTTCGCCGACGTCACGTACAACACCGAAGATCGCGAGCTGACGCCCGCCGAACTCGCCCACGCCGCGCGCGATGCGGATGTCATCATCGCTTACCGGCAGACGCCCGGGCCGCGCGCGTTGTTCGAAGCGCTGCCGAAGCTGGCCGCCTTCGTGCGTTGCGCGGTGGATATCCGCACGATCGATGTCGATGCCGCGAGCGAACTGGGCGTGCTCATCACGCAGGCGAGCGCGGGCTTCGTGCCGTCCGTGTCGGAGTGGGTGATCGGCGCGATGCTCGATCTCGCGCGCGGAACAACCGCGTATGCGAAGGCGTATCACCGCCTCGAAGCACCCGCTCCGAAGATGGGCCGCGAGTTGCGCGGCAGCACGTTCGGCGTAATCGGTTATGGGCAAATATCGCACTATCTGTGCAATCTCGCTTTGGCATTCGGCATGCGCGTCATCGTGTCCGATCCTTACGCCACGATCGACGATGCGCGCGTGCATCAGGTCGGCCTGGATGATCTGCTAGCCGAGTCCGACTTCGTCGTATGCCTCGCGCCCGCCACGCCGCAGACCGCGAACCTGATGGACGCGCGCGCCTTCGCAGCCATGAAGCCTGGCGCGTACTTCATCAACGCGGCGCGCGGCGAACTCGTCGACGACGCCGCTCTGCTCGCTGCGCTGGAGCGTGGTCATCTGGCAGGATGCGCGCTCGATGTGGGCCGCGCGGCAGATCAGATGCCCTCTCCTTCGTTGGCGGCCCATTCGCGCGTGATCGCGACGCCGCACATCGGCGGGCTGACGCCGGGCGCCATCGAACATCAATCGATGGAAACAATCGCGCAAACCGAAGCGCTGTTTCAGGGCCGGATGCCCGTCGGCGCCGTGAATGCGGCGCACGCATTCCGCCTCTCGGGCTTTGCCATGCCGACGGTCTCGCGATGAACCCTTTGATCGACTTCGAAGGCGCGTGCGATTGCCACATCCACGTGTACGAGGAAGGCTATCCGCTGGCGGCGAGCGCGACGTTCACGCCCCCGCCAGCGCCTGCATCGGCATATCGGGAAGTGCAGCGTGCGATCAGCTTCTCGCGCGCGATCGTCGTGCAGCCGACAGCGTACGGCTTCGACAACCGTAGCACGCTCGCGGCCATTGCGCAACTCGGCGACGGTGCGCGTGGCATCGCGGTCGTGCCGCCCGATGTCAGCGATGACGAACTGCAGCGCCTACACGATGCGGGCATACGTGGCGTGCGATTCATGATGCTTCCGGGCGGCGTGCTGCCGTGGGATGTGCTCACGGATATGTCGGCGCGCATCGCACCGATGGGCTGGAATATCAATCTCCAGCTCGACGGGCACACCCTGCCGTATCATGAAGCGATGCTCTTGAGCTTGCCATCGAAGCTCGTCATCGATCATCTCGGCAAGTTTCTCGCGCCGGTCACGCCAGAAAGCGAAGGGTTCGCGTCATTGTGCCGCCTGCTCGACGGGCCGCGTTGCTGGATCAAGCTGTCCGCGCCCTATGAAAGTTCGCACCACGGCGCGCCTGATTTCGATGACGTGTCGTGGCTCGTGCGCACGCTATCGAGACGTTTTCCTGAACGCGGCGTGTGGGCATCGAATTGGCCGCACCCCAACGTGAAGCCCGTGCCCGATGACGACCGCATGCTCGACTGGGCGATGCGGCTAGTGAAAAGCGACGAGATTCGCCGCAAGATACTCATCGATAATCCGGCTGAGTTGTACGGGTTCTAGGCAAGCCTGAAACAGCGATGTTGGTCGACTTCCAGGCAGGGAGAAAATCCAGAGCCAAAGGACCGCAGCCAGACTGGAGCGAGCAGTCGAATGACCTCATCGCGGCGACGTCGAACGACAGTTCTTGGCCGATTGGGTGAGGTCGCTAACGGCCGCTTATCGGCACTCCAATTCGGACATCTGAATTTGGCCGACTGGCCGGGTTGGAGGAAGTTATCCAAGTTATCCGACCGGTGCGGGTTGGTTTGGAGCGTTCTGTTCTGACCACGTCATGCAGCGGACAGATCGGGCAGGTCGACAAGTTTGCATAACTCCTCGAGTATCTGTGTCACGGAAGCTGGCCCGCGTATTACCAGGTCAGCGCTCATCTCGTCGGCAGCCGGAGGCGGTCTGATCGACAGGACAGCGACCTTGCAACCACGACTATGTGCCTTGATCAATCTGATTGCGGCTGCTTTGGCCTTGACGTGACAATCAGCATCCGTGAACACGAGGTGCGGACGGGCGTCAGCCAGCGCTGATATAACGTTGCTGTACGGCTGACATGTCGCCGCAAAACCATGGACAACGGAGAGCACATACACATATTGTGAGATCGGTTCGCGGTCCCCGTGCAGAACGAGCAAACGTCGGCCAAGCCCGAGATTATCGATTCCGCTCAGCCTGCCGTCCTCAATGGCGGATTCGTATTCCGCCTGCCAGACGACCTTCGCGAGTTCGTAGCGCCGCAGTGCTTCGACAGATTGCGGCGAGTCAGGACAAGACACATTGTAGGAGTCAAGCATCAGGTCGAAAGCGGAATTGACTTCGGCGAGCGATGCATCAAGTGCGCTGTTTGAGCCCACTGCTGCCCCCAGTAAGGCCATCAATGGGCGAAACCGATACGGCTCTGAGCCCAGTCGAGACAGTCATCGTGTCACAGATGTGGAGTGACTATGAGGATACTTCATCCATTTTCTGGATCGAGCGCGGGTATTTCCTGGTAGTGCGCCATAGACGGCACATATCGGATTACCTATAGACTACTAGATGGGTAACACTCATCGCGGCGTAGAAGCTGACGGAAGGCTCGGTAGGGCCGGCTGCCTTCCGATACCGATCGGGGCAGCCGCCCACCGCTTCCCGATAGTCTAGGCAATTCCGTGCTTTCGAGTCCAGCAAACCGGGCTCTAATTCAGCTAAGCCATCGGGCTTACAGCAGCGAAATCGAGAACAGCATCCGAGCCACATTGATGCAAGCAACAAGGTAGCCTTGTCCCCTGCTACGCGCTCACACACGCGAAACTCGACGCCGTGTTCGCGTCGCCGCCCATGTATCTCGGCCACAATGGATATCGGCACAGAGGACGCGACCTCCCCCGTGTTGCCGCATTGAGGTCAGTCATGGTCAGCGTTCCCGGCGCTACGCCATTCTCCACCCATTGATCGAGGGCCGAAAGGGAGTCGATGGCGGGATGAAACGGCCCTGTACCGTGACCGACGCCTGGCATCAGATAGAAGCGTACGAAACCGTCGACCGTACCCTGCCCGAAGCGCTGTACAAGTCCGTTGTAATAGTCGGTGCTCGAATCCGTGCTGACGATCTCATCGGCGAGGCCATGCGTCATGATGATCTTGCCGCCTTTCGCGCGGTAAGCGCTCAGGTCCGTGCTCGTCGCATCCGTCAGCGCTGATACGGCCTGCACCCTCGACTGATAGGCGCCGGGGTTCAAAGGATCGAATGTCAGCGAATCGAATGTCGGCACGCGCGTAATGAAATACTTGACCCATTGATCGCCCGTCACCCACTGGTTCGCGTCCTTCTTGCCTGCCGGATTCGAAGGCACCGCCGACTGGCCGAGATCGCGCGTTGTGTACGGTCCAGCGAAAACAGAACCCGCGAGGATGTTGTAGCCCGCATACTGCGTCACACCATTGGCGAGCGGATACGGCAACTGCAATGGCGCAGCGATTGTCTGCACGGTTGCGATCTGCGCGTCAGAGAGACAGGTATCACCGGTATCCGCGCCGTTCGCGCAGCGCACCGACGCGAGCATCGTTGCCGATTGGGCCTTGCATGCAGCAACATTCGAAATGATGCCGTCCGCGACGCCATCGAGCGTATCGCACGCGTTCGTCACGGCGTTCTGCAACATCACCGTTTTCGCGACGTCGAGCCAACCCGCTCCGTTGTTCAGATAGAGCGCACGACCGAGCACCACATTGCTTAGCCGCAATCCAGTGTAGTTGAGCGCAGGACGGTTGACGACGATGCCGTCATAATCGGCAGGCCAGCGCTGCACTTCGCTCAGGCCGTCGCGGCCGCCCGTCGAACTGCCGAAGAAATACGTCTTCGATGGCGCGGCAGCATAGCGCTTGCTGATCAACAGCATCGCGACGTCATGCGTTTTCTTCAGGCTCAGCCCGCCGTAGTTGGCAAGCGACTCATCGTTGGCCGCGAACTTGGCATCCGTAATGCTCGTGCTCTGGTGGCCCGAGTCATCACCGAAGGTTGCGTAGCCGCTGGCCAATGGCGTCGGCGTGCCGGTCGGCGCCATATCGAGCGGATCGACGCCTGTGATCAGCGTGCCATCGAAGCCGCCACCGCCATAGTGCAGCGCCTTGTGGTTCCAACTGGTCGGCAGATTAACCTGGAAGTTAATGGCGGGCGCGGTGGTATCGACGGGCGAAATCGCACCGTTCACCTGGCAGTATTCGCCGCTGGTTTCGACGAGTGTCGCGCTCGTGACCGTGGCACCGCCAGTCGGTTCAGCAATCGCGGACGCGGGAATCGCGATCCCACTCAGTGCGCTGCATTGTGCGGCTGCCGTGGGCGTCGATGTCGATGTACTGCCGACGGTGCTCCCGCCGTTGCCACCGCTGCCACCGCTGCCACCACCGTTACCACCGCCACATGCGCTGATGCAAAAACTGAGGGCGAGCGCCCACCCCAACGGTCTGCTGGTCATCGTCGTCTCCTGAACGGATTAATTGGCTGTCGTGCTATCCGGTCGAAGCCGGATTCGCTACTCCGTCGCGCCGGCTTGTGCGTTCGCGGCTGCCTCCAAGAACCGTGCGCCGGCGCCAAACAACGCGCGCACGCCGACGTGCGATACGAACATCGCATCGCCGCTATGCGCAGCGCCTTCCACTTCATACAGTGTGTGCCGCAACTGCGAATGACGGCCGCGCAGGTACGCGTAATACGCGCGGCCTCGTGCGAGCCGTTGCGGACCTTGCATCATTGCTGCGCATGATATGTCGAGCGCCGGGTGTGCCGGATCGTTATCGAGTGTGCCAAGCAGATAGGTCACATCGTGATCGACGTAGCGCTGTTCGAGTGTTCGCGCATCCACACCATACGCGTATCGCGGCAGTTTTTCGATGCCGTACTTCCAGTCGTTGAAACCGCGACACGCGTGCGGGTCCATCACCTGCGCACAGCCGTCGCGATGCGGCCGCCATGCATCGAAATACACGTACGATGAAGGATTCGCGATCACGTAGCGCAAGTTCACGCCACGCGCGTTGCAACGCGCCGGCGCATCGCTCAGTATCGCGTGACGATGCGCGACCTGTGCGCCGCCGGAATGCCCCGCGACGACGATGTCCCGCAACTGCGGCAGCTCGTCTTTGTAACGGTCGATCAGCGCATCGAGCACATCGAACGAACTGAGTGGTGCAGGACCGACGGCATCGATGCCGCCCATCCACGATGTCCACTCCCAATGCAGACAGTTGTCCGTCGGGCGATGATGTTCGACATCGGCCGTTGCCAGAAACTGGGGCACGACAAGCATGACCGCGCTCGCATCGACTGACGATGCGGCAAGCGCGCGTTGCGCCGAATGGAGGTAGGCGTCAGCATCGCGCAGCCGTCCATGCAACATAACGACGATCTGCGTAACCGTGGCGGGCGTGCTGCTGCCGCCCGTGAAGAGCGGCACGCTGCCGCTGCCGCGCGACGTCGATACAAACAGCCTTTCCGGGCCCACGCTCACTACCGGCCTTTCGTTGCGCGGCCTCGCGTCGTGCACGACGTCATTCAACGCAATGCTCATACGCCCTCGCCCAGCCACAAATCAGGCTGCCTGCGCAAACGGCGTCCGGAAGCGGTCAGGCCCACTAAAAGCAGCGACACGATGCCCGCGAAAATCAGATACCAGGCCGGCACCAACCGCGACCCGGTGACGTCGATCAACGTCGATACGGTGAGTGGTGCAAGTCCACCGAACAGGGTCACGGCGACGTTGTACGACAGCGCGACACCCGTCGAACGCGTGGCGGTCGGAAAAAGCTGTGTCAGCATGCCGGGGTGGGCACCGGACATGAGACTCAGCACGACGGTAGCCATCATCTGCGCGGCGAACACACGTTCCGGCGTCGGTGCGGCGAGCACCCATGCAAACAGCGGATATGCGGCGCACACCCAAACAATCGTCACCGGGAAGAAAAGGCGATACGCGCCGAATCGATCGGCCAGGCGTCCCGCAAGCGGATACCCGGCAATGCCGATCAGCCCCGAAACGGCTGTACCGAACAGCGCGTTCTTCAGCGGCAGATGCAGCTGATGCTCGACGTAAAGCGGCATATACGAATGCCACAGATAATTCGTTGCCGCCCCGACGATGATCACGCCCATCGCGCACAATGCCGCGTCGCCGCGCTCACGAAAGAAGACGCGCAACGACTGACGCGGCGCATGTCCGAGCCGCTCGCGCAGATGCTCGAACTCCGGCGACTCGGCAATCTTATGACGGATATAAAACCCTATGGGCCCGACCAGAGCGCCAAGGAGGAACGGGACGCGCCAGCCCCATGACAGGAGTGCGTCATGCGACAGACGACTGGTCAGCAGAAAAGCGCACATCGACGACAGCAACAGCGCGACCGCCTGCGACGTCATCTGGAAACTGCCAAAGAACATCTTGCGTCCGGGCGGCGCATACTCCGTCAACATCGCAGCGGCGGTCGCGAACTCGCCGCCGACGGACAGTCCTTGCAGAATGCGCGCAATCAGCACGAGGATGGGCGCGGCAATGCCGAGCGTCGCGTAACCCGGCGTCAGACCCATCATCAACGTGCTGAGTGCCATCAGCAGAATCAGCAGCGACAATGTCTTGCGGCGTCCGTAACGGTCCGCACACGCGCCAATCACGATGCCTCCGAGCGGCCTCACCACGAAGCCGATCGCGAAGGTGGCAAGCGTCAAGGTCAGCGACCAGAAGCCGTTGCCGACCGGAAAGAAGACCTGTGAAATCGTCTTCGCAAAGTACCCGTAGATCAGAAAATCGAACCATTCGAGGCCATTGCCAATGACGGACGCGAGTACCGCGCGACGTACCTGCGAGCGGCTCATCGGCCGGACATCCGTATCGGGCATGACGGCGTGTAGGGCGGATTGCATGTGTCTCCTTGGTCGTCTGCTGCTTTTAGATGCAGCGTACGTGCCGATCTCGCCAATGTAAAATACATATCAGATGAGGTTGCCATATTCCATGCATATACCGGAACGCAGATGGAACTTAGACACTTGCGCTATTTTCTTGCAGTTGCCGAAGAAGGCCAGTTAACGCGCGCCGCCGCACGACTTCATATACAGCAGCCACCACTGTCGTTGCAGATTCAGGAACTCGAGCAGGAGCTCGGCTTCGCACTATTCGTGCGGCAGCCGCGCGGCGTCGCGCTGACAATACCGGGTGAGGCGTTCGCTGCCAGCACGCGCGCGTTGATGCTGGATCTCGAACATGCGGTCACGCAGGCGCGCCGTGTCGCCCAGGGCCAGGTGGGTACTGTGCGTGTCGCGCTGACGAGTTCGGCTGCGTTTCACCCGCTGACGCCAACCGCAATCCGTAACTTTCGCGAGACTTACCCCGAGATAGCTATCGAGATGACCGAGGTGAACGCCGCCGAGATCATCGAGTTGATGCTGACGGAACGTGCGGACGTCGCCGTGCTACGCAAGCCCATCGACATGCCTGAGGCGTTGCGCTTCGAGCTACTTGCGCAGGAGCCTATGCTGGTGGTGCTGCCAGTCGGGCATCCCCTTATCGGCACACGCCCAATTTCGCTGAAGCGTCTCGCGGACCAGCCATTCATCTTCGTACGTCGACCCGGCGCGCCAGGGATGTACGCGGACTTCGTGCGCGCGTGTCAGGCCAAAGGATTTGAACCCCGTGTTGTCGAAGAAGTGCCGCGCATGGTAACCGCCATCAACCTGGTAGCCGCAGGCGGCGGGGTGTCGCTCGTGCCGGCATCGATGCAACGGTACCATCAGGAAAGCGTGCGCTATTGCCGGATCGCGGGCGATCAGGCGTTTTACGCTCCTCTGCATCTCGTGACGCGAATCGACATGAAAAGCCCGGCTGCCGGACGATTTAGAGAAACACTGCTAGAGTTTGTCAGGGCAAGTCGGCAGAAGTAGTCAAACTGCGTGAGTGGCGGGCTTCGCGCGGTGCTGACAAGAATCAGTTCGCCGCTGAGGACGTCCGAAGTATCCTGCTCCGGTTCGAAAGCCTAAACGGACAAACGCGCTGCCATGCGTCGCTCGATTCGCAGCAAACGCCCCCTCAGACGCCCAGAGATGGGTACTACTAGCGGCGCTTAGCTGCAAGTCGTAGTAAAAGACATGGCTTTGAGCAGCGTGTGACAGCGGGTGTCATTCGACGACAGGCCGCCCACCGTGACATTGCCGTTCCTGCCGTCACATCCACGGAGCGCATTGACGAGATGCCGCCCGTTGCCGAAGCATCATTGGATGCCCTGATCTTCGCGTTGATTTCCGTCTCCTGCCGATGTTAATGCGGCTTCCATCTCGCACCGCTGAAGAAGGCGCTTGTTGCATCTTGTGCGCCTTGCTTACGATTTGTCACGATGCAAACGTCAACGTACGAGAATTGCTCAACGTTTACACGGGCAGCACCGCAGATCGCGGTGCATGTTAAGGGAGAAAATCATGAAGAAGATCGTCGCAGCTCTCGCATCGGCAATGCTAGTCACCGCAGCGTTCGCGCAAACCGCGGTGTCATCGGACGCCAGCAAGGCACAGATGAAGGCAAATAGCGAGAAGAGCGAAGCACAGGCTACTGCAAACAAGAAAAAGGCCGAAGCGCAGAGCGACGCTGACAAGGCGCAGGCGTCGGCAAATGAAGACAAAGCCTCAGCTCAAGCGGACGCCGATAAGAAGGCCGCAAAAATGCAGAAGGCAACAACGCCGAAAGAAGCCTCTGAGGCGCACAGCGATGCGATGAAAGCGCAGTCGAAGGCCGCCAAGAAGAAGCACGACGCACAGGCAAAAGCCGATCGGAAGAAAAACGAGGCCGCCAAGGACGCTAACGTTGCTCAGGCAAAGGCCGACAAAGAAAAAGTCGAAGCGCAAGACGATGCAAACAAAAAGGCCGCAGACGCCAAGGTCGACGCGGCGAAAAAACAGTAAAGGCAACGACGCGGGTACAGGTGCAATCGTCCACGACCCGTTCACCTTCCACTTTTCGGGTCGGCCGATACTTGGTGATCGGCCGACCACGTCACGAAGGTGTAGCGATGTTTAGAACGCCGCCACACCTCGCGCCAGCACATTGAAACGCTATCTTCCGAATTAGCCTCAACCTTTCACGGCTGCCCAACGAGCTATGCAGCTGCTTACGGCCGCCGCAATCGCACGCGAAATCGGCCTGACGCGAACGGAAAGCCCAAAGATCTCAGTCGCCCAATGGCGATGATGTGCAAAGCGCTGTTCGCTGCGCGATCGCCGCCGCGATTCAGCCGATGCCGTGTGACCTTGCCCGAGGAGGCCGGCACGGGGCTGACGCCGCACAAGGCAGCGAAGCTGGCTTCTGATTGAAGTCTCCCACCATTGTCTCCGGCCGTCAGCAAGAGCTGAGCCGCCGATTCGTATCCGATGGAGTTGCGCGCGATCAGAGCGGGGGCGAGCTCATCAACCAGCCCGGCGATCATCACGTCCAGATCTGCGATCTCGTCGTGCAACTCGAGATAGCGACGCGCCAGGCGCCGTGACTATGGAACTGACTGACTTTCATGGCAAATCTCCTGGGACTCGCGACGCCGCCGTTGAAAACACAAGACGCATCGCGAATCGAATCCTGACCAAGATGCGAAACCGACACCGTAATCCGCGAGGGGCCGGCTTAACCTACGCCTTATTTTCGCCGCCATCACGCGCGTAGCACGCCCTCAACTTCGCGATAATCGATCGAAAAGGTGACGGCGATGCGCGCGAACAAGCGCCTCGGAGAGTCTTCGTAAGGTTGGCGAGCCCGTGGTTGCTCACTCGAATTCCCTCTGGCCGCTCTTCCCCGCAGCGTGTCCTTCATCGCTGTCACGCTTATCCGATGAACTATCTTCGATGACTGGCGACAACCTGACTTGACCGATATCAATGGACCTCCTATCTCGCCTACAAGCTTCTCCCGCGACGCCGCAGAACCTGCCGCAGAGCCTGCGCGACTATGGAGCAAGCACATACTCGTTCCAGTACCGCATATTCAAATGACTTCAATCAACTGCATGGCACGGACAGCTTTCGCACGCGACGTGGCGAGCGTCGAAGTCCAACGGATGCGGAAGCGTGCATCGTCGCTTGCTCACGGGCAGCCGCACGGTGTCGATGGGGCGACGTCGGCACCGACCGAGGACGTATTACGCATGCGCTGAACGTGTGCTTTCATGAGCGCTACGACGATTGCAAGGATGCACAGCACGACGAACCCCAACACGAGGACGTAGCCAATCAGATGACTGAACTCGCTGACGTCACGCAAGTGCAAGCGCAGACATAGGGCGGCGCTTGACACACGTCAATCCATCGGCGCACGCGAAACGTATTCTAGTTTCATCATGAGACATGTAAGCTTCCTGGAGGTGTCATGTTGAAAAGCGCAGCAGTTGTTGGCCTCTTGATACTTCCCCCCGCTTTTTTCGTTCTCGGCCTCGCCTGCATTCATCCACGCCTTCGCAGGCAGCTCGTCGCCCTGACCGGTCTATCGACTCCATTGACCAGGGCGGGTCATGCGTATGCGGCGATCAGGGCAAGGCTTCCGTCGCATAGCGCTCATCCCGCCCGGGAGCCTGGGATGTGACTATGTATAGGTGGCGCCATAGACGCCCAGTCGTTATTGCGTCGGCGCCTTCCACACCGGGCACATGCCTCGCGAACCATGACGCGCGCAGATACGACAGACATTGACGGGGCCGAGCCACCTAGTGCAGCTATTGATTCAACGAGGGTTCGAACGTTACCCGAAATGTTCGAGCTGGCCTGCGCGCGTTACGCGAGCCGGCCAGCGTTCAGTTCATTCAACCATACGATCGAATATCGGCACATTGCACGTTATGTGCATCACTTCTCGCGCTTTCTCATCGACGAATTCAGACTTGAACGGTCCGGTCGCGTGGCACTCCTCTTGCCGAACGGCTTGCCCTACGTTGTCGCTTTTTTTTGGCGTGCTCGACGCCGGGCTCGTCGTCGCGAACGTCAACCCCCTGGCGACACCCCGTGAGATTCAGATCCAGCTATCGACAGCAGCAGTTTCAGCGATCGTCGTACTGGAGAATTTCGCCTATAAGCTCGACGATGTTCTCGATGAAAATCAGGCGAAAGCAGTTGTATCCGTCGCGGCGGGCGACCTGCTTCCGTTTCCAAAACGGGCGGCAATCCACTTCGCGCAACGCTTTCTCCGTGATTCGATTCCCCCGGCAAAACATAAATACTGGACATTCAGTGGCGCGTTGTCGCGCCGCTACCCGAACGGACGGAACCGATCCTCTGCCCGCCTTGACGATGTTGCGTTGCTTTAGTTTACGGGAGGCACGACAGGCACGCCGAAGTGCGCGACGCTCACCCACCGCAACCTCAGCTCCAACGTTGCACAGATTCGTGCATGGCTGGGTGAAGCGTTTTGCTCCACGCCTAAGACCATACTCACCCCACTGCCGCTGTTTCACATATTTGCACTAACCGCCAGCCTGTTGACATTCGTTGAAATTGGCTGGCACAACGTGCTCGTAACCAACCCCCGCGATCTCGCTGGACTCGTAAGAACATTGCGCCGCACGCGACCCACTGCGCTGTTAGGCGTGAACACGCTTTTTCATGCCCTTCTCGATACACCACGTTTTGACACTATCGACTGGTCGCAGTTGCGCCTCGTTATTGGCGGCGGAGCTTCGATTCAGGCTTGCGTTGCAGCGCGATGGCAGAGCGCAACAGGGGTGTCGATCATCGAAGGGTACGGGCTGACTGAGGCATCGCCAGTCGTATGCGCGAATCCAATGGATGCAAGGGAGTTTTCCGGATCGGTGGGATTTCCACTGCCTTCAACCGAGGTCACCATCCGCGACGACGATGGCGCCGTGGCCGCTACGGGGAGCATCGGCGAAGTGTGGGTGCGGGGACCACAGGTCATGCGTGGCTACTGGATGAACCCTGCCGAGACAGCCAAGGTCATCTCGCCCGATGGCTGGCTTCGTACAGGGGACGTTGGTTACTTCACGCCGGCGCAGATGCTCGTACTCGTTGATCGCAAGAAGGACGTGATCATCGTGTCGGGTTTCAAGGTCTATCCCTCGGAAGTTGAAGCCGTGGTGCGCGCACTCCCCGGCGTCACCGCTGCAGCCGCGGTTGGCGTGCCGGATGAACGGACGGGACAGGCCGTGAAACTGTTCGTCGTCCCGTCTTCGACGGGCCTTAGTGTTGCGGCGGTGCTGGCACATTGCCGCGCGAGCCTGAGCGCCTACAAGGTTCCCAGGCTCGTTGAGTTCCGGGGCACCTTGCCTCTGGACCAGCTTGGCAAGGTACTCCGTCGCGTGCTGAACTGAAAGGACACGAGATGAGAATCGCAACGCGACGGCTGAATTGCACCGCAAAGCACAAGTCGACAATTGATGACAAGCCAGCATTGTCTTCGGCTTCGGTGCATCCGCTCGAACGCCGCCCCGAAATCGGCAATGTGATATGAACGACGACTCCACCGGCCGCTCATCGGCCGACGTCCAACGGTTGCTCGAAATAATCGAAGCCTTCGCGGCAGAGATGAGTCCCGGCGGACACAAGCCGCCGGCCGTCAGACTCGACACTCACTTCGAACAGGACCTCGGACTGGACAGTCTTGCTCGCGCAGAATTGCTCAACCGCATCGAGAAGACGCTCATCGTACGCTTTCCGCTCGGTCTGTACGGTCAGGCGGTTACGCCAGGTGATTTGCTACGCGCGATCGAAGGCGAAACATCCTCGCAGAACAGATCACTTATCGAGGCTGTCCCGCCGCCGGTCGTACCGGGTGGTGAGCTAGACCCGCCCACGGACGCCAGCACGCTCGTCGAGGCGCTACAGTGGCACGCAATGAGACGACCTGACCGGACTCACATCGTGTTTCTCGATGAACACGCCGCGTCACACAGGATGACGTACTCGGCACTGTACGAGGCTGCCCTGCGGGTATCGCGCGGGTTGCGGCAGCTTGGTGTCAATCCCGGAGATACCGTCGCCCTGATGCTGCCGACCGGCAGCGACTATTTCGCTTGCTTCGCCGGCATACTCCTCGTCGGTGCCATCGTCGTGCCCGTGTATCCGCCTGCGGGATCGGCACAAATCGACGATCACCTGGCGCGGCACGCGGCGATACTTTCCGACGCGCGCACTCGCCTCATGATCGCGCCCTCACACACGTTTGTAGGCGGCCTTCTCACCAAGGCGCGGATTCCGGCATTACTTGAGATCGTCGCTGCCCCGAACTGATGGGGGAGACGGATACCGAACGTTATGTCCCGCATGCAGAAGACGTCGCTCTGCTTCAGTACACCTCCGGGAGCACCGGTACGCCCAAAGGCGTCGTGCTCACGCACGCCAACCTGCTCGCAAATATCCGGGCGATGGGCCAGATTGCCCGGATCGAAGAACACGACATCTTCGCGAGTTGGCTTCCCCTATATCACGATATGGGTTTGATTGGAGCATGGTTTGGTCCGCTCTACTTTGGAATCCCGCTGTATCTGATGTCCCCACTGATATTTCTCGCACGCCCTGAGCGCTGGCTGCAGGCGATTAGCCATTACCACGCCACCGTTACGGCGGCACCCAACTTTGCTTACGAACGCTGCACACGCAGGATCGAGGAAACCGATCTTCAGGGTGTCGATCTTTCCTCGTTGCGCGTTGCATTCTGCGGCGCGGAACCCGTTAGTGCGTCGACCATGCGCGCATTTGCTGCACGCTTTGCCGGCCACGGGTTCAGGGACACCGCCCTGACTCCTGTCTACGGCCTCGCAGAAAACACGCTTGGACTGACGTTTTCTGAACCGGGCCGAGGGATACGGACGGACCGTATCAGTCGTGTACGATTCGCCGAGTCGCAGCATGCAGTGCCCGCGGAGTCTACTGATGACCTGCTCGAACTGGTCTCCTGCGGACGCGCGTTGCCCCGCAACCAGATCCGTATCATTGACGCTGACGGCAATGAGGTATCGGAAAGAGCGGTCGGCAGGATTGAATTCCGCAGCCCGTCATCGACGAGTGGATATTTTGAGAATCCCGGGTTGACTGCGCGACTGATTCACGATGGTTGGCTCGACACCGGCGATCTGGGATACATGGCCGATGAAGAGCTGTTTATCACAGGCCGAATGAAGGATCTGGTGATTCGGGCCGGGCGTCACTTTTTCCCGTATGAACTTGAAGCAGCCGTGGGTCGTCTGCCCGGCGTTCGAACCGGGTGCGTCGCCGTGTGCGGGACGCCCGACACTCAGACAGGTACCGATCGACTGCTGGTCATTGCAGAGACTCGCGCGACTGCACCGGCCACGCTCGCGGCGATCCGCGCTGGCATCAACGAAGCCTCTGTCGCCCTGCTGGGCGCTCCGCCCGAAGAGGTTGCTCTGGTGCCGCCCCACAGCATTCTGAAGACGTCCAGTGGCAAGATCCGCCACGCGGCCACCTTGGATCTATACCTGCGCAGTGATGGTAATCTCGTGCCACGCCCGGCGTGGCGCCAGTGGCTCGATATCGGCGCGACTACCCTACTGCCAATCGGCAGAAGACTACGAATAGCCAGCGTACGCATCGCTTATGGTGCATGGTGCTGGTTCAGCCTCGTTCTGATAGCGATACCCACATGCTTGATAACCGTATGGCATCCGGACACGAAACGAAATTGGCAGATTGCATCGCGAGCGGCACGGCTAGGCTTGAGGCTTTCGGGCATTCGCCTATCCGTACGTGGAGTGGAGCTCGAAGACATGGCCCTGCCTGCCATCTTGGTCGCCAATCACGCGAGTTATCTGGATGGGCTGATGCTCCTCGCTGCCATTCCCATTCCGCTAGGCGTCGTAGCCAAGCGTGAGCTGGCGAATGCACCGCTGATCGGCAGCTTCCTTCGTGCCATCGGTGTACGTTTCGTCGAGCGCGTTGACTATCGGCGCATGGCCGACGACGAGCGCGAACTGGTGAGGCACGCGATGTCTGGCTCCTCGCTGCTCTTTTTTCCTGAGGGAACGTTTGTCAAGTCTGCGGGTCTTCGGCAATTCCGGCTCGGCGCTTTCGTGACCGCGTGCGTTTCGCATCACCCTGTCGTTCCTATCGCGATCGCGGGCACGCGCATTGTGCTGCCGGACGGAAAGTGGCTGCCCACACGAGCCAGTGTCGCGGTGACCGTGGTTGCGGCCCTCGCACCGTCCGGAGAGGACATGAAAGCGGCGGCGGCCTTGCGCGATGCCGCACGCGATGCCATCGCCACATATTGTGGAGAAAGGGCTTTGAATGAGATTTCACCGCTGGGGATACCCGCTCCTCACGAGACCTCTTGATTGGCCGCTCCGAGACGCCCGTTGCATGGTGCTGATGGTTCTGATGTGATCGACGACGTCCGCTAAACGGCGAGCGATTCATGCCAAGTGGGGAGGTCGTGATGCCCACGGCAAAGGAGCGTTCATCATGAAGATAGCAACTGTCGGACTGCCAGCGAAAGGCACTCGGATTCGCTCTGCGCTTGATACAGATCAACAGTGGCACTGAACCGTGCCGCACATTAGTCTATGTGCGGCCGGCGTCCTCGGAGGTTTCACACCTTCGTGCGCCCCGTACGCTCCGCGTCCCCCAAGGAGTCCCAGCCGTGAACCCCCTTCCCCGAAAGGTCGTCATCGTCGGCGCCGGCATTGCTGGCCTGTGCGCCGCAGTCTACGCGCGCAAGTGCGGATACCCCGTCACCGTGCTTGAGCAGCATGAACGGCCAGGCGGACTTGCCACCAGCTGGAAACGTGGCGAATATATGTTCGAGGCTTGTCTGCACTGGTTGCTCGGCTCGAATCAGCACGACCCCATGCACGCGTTATGGCGCGAAGTGTTCGACATTGACCGCCTGAACTTCGTCTATCCCGAAGAATGGATACGCGTCGAAAGCGAAGACGGTGAGCGTCTGTCCATCTACTCGGATCTCGAACGGCTCGAAGCGGAGTTGTTGCGGCATGCACCGCAGGACGAAGTGCAGATCCGCCAGTTCCTTCACGCGGTCCGCAGCCTGAGCCACTGCCCGCTGCCATCGCTGGGCGGCACCTGGCCGCACCGGGTTGCGACCGGGTTGCAATTGCTGCGCCACGCACCTCTTCTGCAGAGCCTCTCACACATCACATCCGAAGCCTATGGCAAACGGTTCAGTGATCCGTTGCTGCGCGGCTTCCTCGGCGAAGGAGAAAACGCACAACTCGCCGTGCTCGCGCTTGTTTTCGCGCTCGCGTGGAACGCCAACCGGAATGCCGGTTACCCAATGGGCGGCTCGCAAGCTGTGACAGGTCCGATCGCACAGAACTTGCAGCAGATCGGCGGTGCGTTGCGCACAGGCGCGAGCGTAAAGGAGATACTTGTGGAAAACGACACAGCAGTGGGTGTGTTGCTCGACCGCGGCGAGCGCATCGACGCCGACTGGGTCATCTCGGCCGCTGACGGGCACACGACCATCTTCGATCTGCTCGACGGGCGGTATGTCGGACCACGCATGGACCACGCGTATCGCACCTACAAGCCGTTCCCCTCGTTTCTGCAGGTAAGCCTCGGCGTGGCACGCGATCTTTCGCAACAGTGCGGATACGTGATGCGGCTGCTTAACCTGCCGCTTATAGTGGACCCGCAAACGGCGGTACATCAGATTGCCTTCCGACTGTTTCACTACGATCCGACGTTCGCGCCCGTCGGCAAGACCGCTGTGACATGCACCTTGCCGACCCGCAACGTGGAATACTGGTCGTGGTTGAGCGAGCACGACCCCCAAGGATATGAAGCGGAAAAGCGGCGCGTGGCTGACAGCGTGATCGCGCTTTTCGATGCGTGGATACCCGGCGTGCGTGACGCGATAGAAGTGGTCGACGTGTCGACGCCCGCTACCGTTGTCCGTTGCACGCGCAACTGGCGAGGAAGCATGGAAGGCTGGTTGCTCACGCCTCAGACGGGTGTAAGACCGCTGCCGTCCACGCTGCCTGGCCTGCGGAGATTCCTGATGATCGGCCAGTGGGTTATGCCCGGTGGTGGCCTGCCATCCGGCCTGATCACGGCGCGGCGCGCGGTGCGCCGCATGTGTCGGCACGACGGCATCGCATTCGTGCCAGACGAACACGAGAAGACGACGAACGCAGCCGGCGATTTGCCGGCGTGACGTGACTCGCCAGCGAAACGGCCGTGAGGTCGAGGCTGCGTCTCTTCTTGAAGGGCCAGTGGTCGCCCCTACCTCTTTGCCTTTGTGATGGATGAGTCAATCCGTTCGCGCGCCGTGGTCACTCTTTCAGCGGCGCAGCGCTTCAGGGCGCCAGTCGCTTTGCGGACGCCCGATACGGCAATTGCGGACTCAAACAGAGCAACGAGCCGATGCGGCCGCGCCGTGCAACGGTGGGCTCAGAGTCCCCGCTAGCGGGACCGCACCAGCATGACCAGTTCACGCCGCTTATCCCATGTGGCATCGCGATGTCGGTGAAAACTACGTCGATGTCGGCGCGCTCCCGCATGATCTCTGCGGTTTCGGACGCACTACTGGCCTCCACGGTTTCGTATCCGATGCTGCGGAATAACTCTGTCGCCAGTCCGCGCACGTCTGGCTCGTCCTCGACGAGCATCACCGTCTCGAGGAGCGACATGCAGGAAAGGCTAGTAACGGCGGCGGCAGCAATCCGTCCAGGTCCTCCTGGAAAAAATCCCGCCGGCAGTCCGAGCATGAAGTCCCGAAAACCGTCAGGTGTCCGCCGTGACAATGCGCCGGCGCTCCCGGGGCGCCCACCACTGCCTCCACCGGCTGGCGGAAAAAACCAGGCAGGCGACGTTTCGATCCGGGCGCTGCGTTACGCCAGCCGCGTGAAACCGACGGCAATCGCCCACCTCGATGTCAGTTCCGAGAGAAGGTGAATCGGGCGGCCACTGCGCTGCTTTTCATTCACAAGCTCGCTCATCGATGCCGCGCCGGCACCTAGCATCACCCAGCAGGAAAACAACGCGGCGGGATGAAATGCAGATCCTCCTCTGGCAGCAGCACGGAATACAACGAGGCCCCGGCCCTTCCTCCTCCTGGATCTGCCGTCAAATGCGGCGAGGTCGCTCAACTCCGGGCTCCCAACGACAATCAAAATGCCGTTTCCAATCCCCTATTGATCTCATTGATCTGATTGATCTGCATCAAATGTGTCGGCAAACGGAGCGTTAGCCTATGTGGAACGGCTGGGATAGTGCGCACCGGGCGCGTACGGACTTAACATCACGACACGGACCGTACGGCAGGTCGAAGAGGAGATCGTGCCCGAGCCGACCTTGGCCTCGGTAATGAAGCACCTCATCTGGATTGGCCCGCCCGGATGCGTGTGCTCAGGCGAATTCAAACTGTTCTGCGCTCCCTCTGTGCTACGTAACGTCGATAGGATGCTGCTCGCGGTGCGCACCCCGGTGGCGACGCCGTTCACGCAGTGGCTCCGCAACACTTTTCCCGGCCGGCAGACGCCCACGGCGATCGGAACCGGTCCGATCCTCGTGCTGCCTCGCGAGGCAATCGCGAAAATCAATTCAAAAGGTGCGCCGTGTTGACGGACACGATGAACGAACTGACCGAGTGGCGTCTTGCGTGAAAGGAGAAAACGAAATGGGTTCCGCCACCCGTTCATATATGCATGACGACGCAATCGGAGGTTCCGCTCAAGCGCGGCTGCCGAGACTCATGCAGATTCTGCAGACGGTCGCGAGCGCCGGGTGGGCGCATTACGTCGAGCGCTTGGGGTTCGGTCGGGAAGCAATCGGGACGGCGACCACCGCTCCTGCAACCGGCGATCACGATGCCAGACGCTTTCGGGAAATGCTGGAACAGCTCGGGCCGGCGTTCATCAAGTTTGGACAACTTCTCAGCTTGCGGCGCGATCTGTTGCCCGAATCATGGATCGTCCAGCTGCAGGCGCTTCAGGACAATGTCGCTGCATTTCCTGGCGCACAAGCTCGCTCTATTATTGAGCGCGAACTGGCCACGCCCGTCTACGAACTGTTTTCCACATTTGATGAGAGCCCGCTTGCGGCCGCATCGATCGGGCAGGTCCACGCGGCCAACCTCAGCGACGGCACAAGCGTCGTCGTCAAGGTTCAGCGTCCGGGGATCGAACCCCTCATCCGTGCGGACGTCGCCATCATGCGCTTTTTGGCCCGCCGGCTTGAGCAGTTGATTCCCGAAAGCCGGCGGTTCGGCCCATCGGATCTGGTTGAAGAGTTTGCCCGGCTCATTGACGACGAACTGGACTATGAGACTGAAGGACGCCATGGGGACCGGCTGCGTGAGAACTTCAAGGACGACCCCGACGTTGTTGTGCCGCGTATCTACTGGGACCTAACCAGTCGCGTTATCCTGACCATGGAGCGAAACGTCGGCCACAAGCTTGCCGATCAGCCGTCACGCGACCGCCCGGAAAGAAGACGTCTTTCGGCAAAGCTCATGGAATCCTTCCTGAGACAGGTTTTCGAGCATGGTTTTTTTCATGGGGACCCACACCCGGGCAACATATTTGTCCGCTCAGATGGGCGGCTGTGCTTCCACGATTTTGGCATCATGGGCGAACTGTCTGCCCCCGATCAGGAAGGCCTCGCACAACTTATTCTGGCAATCAGCTCGGCAGACGTTGCATGGATGGTAGACGCCTACTTTGACATGGGCGTCGTCGCCGTGGATATTGACCGGGACGCCTTTACGCACGACGTTTCGGATGCATTGAAGGCTTACTATATGGCAGCAGGGAAAGGCTACTCTTTCGGGGAGATTGCGCGCCAGTTCGCACAACTCAGCCAGCGGCACCACATCCGGCTACCACGGCAGTTTCTGCTGGTTGCTAAGGCATTCATGCTTGTCGAGTCGCAGGCGCTTGCGGTCGATCCGGATTTCAACGCGGTGATTTGCCTGCGTGACTATGCACCTCGGCTACTCAGCCGCAGAATGCTGCATGGCCTGCTTCCCAGTCATGAGTTCGCCCGTGGCTTCCGCGCTCTACGTGCGCTGCAACGCGCCACCGTCAGTCTTCCCGATATCCTGAACCGAACGGTAGACATTCTGAGCAGCGGCAAGGCCACGATTCTTGTCGAACGCGACCAATTGCGAACCCTCGAGACGCACCTCGATCGCGCCAGCAACCGGCTGAGTCTGAGCCTTATCATAGCCAGCGTGGTGATCGGGTCGTCGATTGTCATGACATTTCATAGCGGTCCGCGCTATGCGGGCATTTCGCTGCTGGGGCTGGCAGGCTTTGTCATCGCGGCGGCAATGGGACTTGCATGGGCTGTTGCCATTTTGCGATCCGGACGATTCTGACCTGCACACTCTGACCGAGTGCATGAATGGCGCGTCAATGCTAGCGGCCACTTCCCGCTCACGTCGTCAGCCCGCCTCGATACCACCATACGAAGCGGCGTCTGTGCCCGTCGGGAAAACGTACGCAACGGGGAAGTTGAAGCCTGAAGGTGCCAAAACGCTTCAGGGCGAACCTCGTTGATGTATATCCCGATGAGTCACTATCCTTAACCCACTGCCCTGAAAATCCGCCACAAAAGTTGGCCTACACTCGCGAATCGCCGCTAAACCGGACTGTCAGCGCTATCAGATGTCGTAAAAGGAGGCTCGCTTGAACATGACATCAGCGACTTTTGTTATTTCACCGCCTGATTGCTACCGCCTCGGTGTGATAACGGTGCCAGTTCATGCCAGCGTCGAAGAATTCGCATGCGTAAGAACGCTTTATGCCGTAACGCATGAGGTACTGTCACCTGCAGAAGGGCTTGAGCAGGATCGATGTCAAGGAGCCCGCACACAGGGGCCGCGCGTTCAAGCAGGTTCCAGCCTATTCCGAGGGTTGAATTTGTCACCTGCTACATAATTGCGATTGACGCCGTTCTCATTCTCTCGGGCTTGCGTCGCTTGCTCGCGCGAATGTTCTACCTTGAAAATCGACAAGTGAACCCCAAGTATCCGACGATGCGTCTCATCCGATGCCAGCGCTTCACGACGCGTCAACGATTGCAAGCGATCCTTGCACCTACTCCTGGCGGCGATCCCGCGAGTGAAATGAAGACAGCAGTACGTGAGCCAAGAGCTCGAAAGCCGAAAGTCGGCCCGACCGACGCCCATTCGGCCAATCCGGAACACTTCGCTGAGATCGGCTCGCACCGTCGGGACGCAGACGAAGCACTTCCATCGAATGACGAAAACCACTGGGATAACGTGCAGGAGTTGTGCGAAGACGTCGCACAGACCTGTCACACGTCGGATGAGCCGGAAGCCGGTGTCGGCTGTCATTTCGGCCGAAGCGAAAATTCATGGAATGACGAATGCTCGATGTCAGCCGCGCGCCCCTGCCAGGGCGTAGTTGCCGCTGAACATTCGCTGTCAGTCTATTTGCGTCACATGCACCGCGTTCCGCTCCTTCGCGCCGCCGAAGAGACCGCACTCGCGCAGGAAATCGAAGCGGGGAGGCGCGATGCGCTGTCGGCGATCTGCTCCTCCGCAAGCGCGACAGAAGCCTTTCTCACGCTGATTGGTCGCTCGGACGCCAAACTTCTGACAGTCAGGAGCCAAATCGGCGAACAAAACCTGAATGCCCTCGCGGAACTGCACCGCACGCTTCGCAGCCAGTCTCCGCTCTCACCTTCATGCGATGACGCGCTGCGCATCCTGGAGCCGGATCAGCGCTGGTGGCCTGAGGTGGGCCGGCTGGCTAGTGCCGTCCTGGCAGTAATATCCGCCGCCCCGGGCGAGCAACACGCCTCCCATGAGCGCCATTCCCGGCTCGCTGAACAGACGCTCGTCGAGCATGCGTTGGCGTCCGCGTTACAGCGCATCCAGCGCGCCGCAGGGAAAATGACGGAAGCCAACATGAGGCTAGTCGTTTCCATTGCACTCAAACACAGTGGACACGGTGCCGAACTCGCCGATCTCGTTCAGGAAGGCACGATCGGACTGATGCGCGCGGTAGAAAAGTTCGACTATCATCGCAGGCTGCGTTTTTCGACTTACGCGACGTGGTGGATACGGCAATCCGTCTCTCGTGCGCTCGTTGAGCGTGGCAGATCGATTCGACTTCCGGTTCAGGTCCATATGGAGATGCGCCGGGTTCAGCGCTGTGCCGACCGGATCGCGCAGCGGCATGGCCGGCGCGCGACACACGACGAACTATCCGCAGACACCGGGCTAAGCGGCCTGCGGGTTACGAAGGCTCTGGATGTCCCATCGGAACCCCTCTCGCTCGACGTAGAGCTGAGCGGGACCGGGCTGTCACTGGTCGATCTGATCGAAGACGATGCCGGATCCACACCACGCGACTTTCTGTTCCGCAAGCGCAAAGATGCCGTCGTCGCCTCGATGCTGCGGCAGCTTCCCGTCGACCAGGCCGACGTATTGTCCAGACGCTTCGGACTGCAGGACGGCGAGATGTCGACGTATGACGAAATCGCGAGACAGACGGGCATGTCGAGAGAAAAAGTTCGACGCCTCGAGAAGCAAGCACTGGCAACGCTCCGCACATCCAGCCACGCGACATCGGCAAGGGACTATCTTGGAGAAACCGATTAAGGAACGCTTGCTGCAATGGTGGCCGCGGGAAAAAGCACAAACCGACCACGCAGGCTTTGAGTACGTCGACGTCGTTGTTGACACGGTCAGTCATACAGGCGCACCTACCGAAGATAGGCTTCGCTTGCGTATCTGCGCATCATCCTTTGGCTGTTGAACATCGACCCTATATAAGCGATAGCCTGCTTCATCATTCGCCGCCAGCGCAGCGAATCATCGTAATACAGGCGCAGTACCTCCCGATCCAGCTTGCGATAGAGTTCTGACGCATGTTGGCGGGGATCGTCTCCGGGCGCTCCGATCGACCATCCGGTCTCTCCTTCCATGCAGGCTTCTATCCACCACCCGTCAAGGACACTCAGATTGAGTACGCCATTGAGCGCGGCTTTCATACCGCTCGTGCCCGACGCCTCAAGTGGAGGCATCGGCGTATTTAGCCAGACGTCTGCGCCAGCTACGAGTGCTTTCGCCACTTGCATGCTGTATTCCGGCACGAACGCACAGGTCAGCTTTCCTCTCATTCTGCTAATTAAACCGTTAATTTCAGCAATTGCTTGCTTTCCGTCGTGATCCAGTGGATGCGCCTTGCCCGCGACGACTATCTGAAATGGATGCCGGCCAGCGATGTCGAGCAACGCTTCAACATCTGTAAAGAGAAGCAGGGGTCGCTTGTAGCCTGTCATTCGACGCGCGAATCCGACGACTGGCAACCGGGGATCAAGTACGACGCCAGTCGAATCCCGCACATACGAGATCAAGTCGCTTTTTGCGGATTGGTGGCAGGTGGCGATAGTTTCATCCGACAGGTTGACCGCGCGTAACAGCGCTTCGGGCTCATGTCGCCACTGCGGCACCGCGATATCGAAAAGTTTTGCGAACGACGGGTGCACCCAGGTCTGCGCATGAACGCCATTGGTAATCGAATGAATCTGATAACCGGGAAACATCCGCTGCGTCGTCTCGGCGTGGCGCCTCGCGACACCGTTGATATAGCCCGCGAGATTGAGAGCGAGGCGTGTCATGTTCAACGCATCTTCGCCGCTGAGGCTTTTCAGTGTAGGCAGGTCGATAAAACCCGGCACGCAGCGCTCGACGAGTGCATAGGGAAAGCAATCGTGGCCCGCCTCCACGGGCGTGTGGGTGGTGAACACGCAATGCTCGCGAACGGCATGGACGTCGTAGGCTGTATCGTCACATGACGGACTCGACGATTTCGTCTTCCAGTGGCGCAGCAACTCCAGCCCGAGAAGGGCCGCATGCCCTTCGTTCAAGTGATAGGTGTCGATCTCAAAGCCAAGCGCACGCAGCAAACGCACGCCCCCAATGCCGAGTACGATTTCCTGCTTGAGCCGGTATAGCGCATCTCCTCCATACAACCTATTCGTTAGTGACCGGTCATCGGCAGCGTTCTGGTCAAGATCGGTATCTAGCAGCAGAACAGGAATACTGTGCTGTTGAATGTTCGTGTGTATGTACAGCCAGGGCCGAATCCACACCGGCCTTCCATCGCACTCGACTGCGACCATGGCACCCAGTTTCGAACACCACCGTGATGCATCCCACGCATCCGGCGCTTCGTGCTGCCGCCCCTCCGTATCAATCATCTGACGGAAGTAGCCAAGATGGCTCACCAGCGCGACGAACACGACGGGAATCTCCAGATCAGCGCATGAGCGCACCGTATCGCCCGCCAATATGCCCAGACCGCCTGCGTAAGTGTGCATTTCGTCCCGCAGCGCCACTTCCATGGAGAAGTACGCGATATGCGTGCGTGGCAAGAATGGCTCAAGGAGTTCCATCAGCTTCGCGCTTTAGCGTCGCAGACGTGAGGCCTGCGCAGAGTGGGGAATCGATTTTTTCATTATTGAAGGCACGGACTGTATCGGCTTGATTTACGTCAACGGTCATGGAGCGACAGTCCCGCATCGCTCCTTCCATACGCACTTCCTTAGCATGAGCGGATTCGTACTCCAATGCGCCCGCGGCCAGAGACATAGGCAGTTGATCTCCGTCAAAGGTCTACCAACCGGACGTGACACGCTTGAATTTATCTTGTCGTGGCTATCAATGGAGATGACGACGAGCATGAAAACCGGCAAGGTAAAGTCGTTCAACGACGCACGACGGTGGCAAGGACGTTTCGTACACTTCTCTTCGATTCAAGCTGAAGGCTTCAAATCGTTTCAGGAAAATCAGCGAGTCTCTTTCAACGTGAAAGAGGGCGTCAAGGACATGCAGGCGACGGACGTCAGGCCTGTTTAAACTGCTTCACGCCATGAGACGATTTGAAGCCGTCAGGACAGGCGCACTCAGGATGTCAGACGGAGGTTGAGATGAACAGCCCCAGAATTCTCGTTGTTTTTTACAGTCGCACTGGAACGACCCGGAAGATTGCTTCGCTCTTGACGAGGATGCTCGATGCGCAAGCTGAGGAGATAGTCGCATGTGCCGACCGCTCGGGACCATTTGGATATGTGCGCTCGCTTGTCGAGGCTCTTGAACAGCGGCCCACGCAAATCGCCAGCTCCGCGTGCGATGTATCACGATTTGATCTTCTCGTTATTGGAACGCCTGTCTGGGCCAGTTCGATCTCCTCCCCAGTGCGATCGTACCTGATCGCTAACAGATCAGAATTCAAGAACGTTGCGTTCTTTTGCAGTTTCGCCCGACGCGGTAACCACAGGGCGCTAGAGCAGATGCGCGAGCTCACGGGAATCCCAGCCCTTGCCGAATGCAGCGTGACAGCGCGCGAAGCACTACATGGTGAGTCGAGTGAAATTCTGCGCGACTTTGTTGAAAGACTCCGACGCAATCTCAATGCTCATCAGATGAGGCGGCCTGAGCGGCCAACTACCTCAGCAGAGCATTCACTCCTGCAACGCATACGCGCGCATGCGAGCGAAGATAGGGGCGTAGAAAATAGGACGAGAGGTTGAAACGTCCCATGCCCACCGAAGCTACCCGCTCACCTCAGGAGGCCCCTATGCTTGTCAAGCAAATCATGCACCCGGCGATCTGCGTTGGTCCGCAAGACAGCCTCATCGCGGCTGCGCGCAAACTCAGGGACAAGAAAGTCGGCTGCTTGCCCGTGTGCGTTGGTGGACGGGCGCTCGGCATGCTGACGGACCGGGACATCGCTGTACGCGCGACAGCGCAGGGCCGCAACCTGAACGATACGACGGCGCGCGAAGTGATGACTGTAGGTGCTCTTTCCTGTTCGCCCGACGATACCCTCGAGCGCGCGGTGCACTTGATGCAACAGTTCCACGTACGCCGCCTGGTTGTGCTCAGCCGCGAGGGACAGGTAGTCGGCGTGATCTCCGCCAGCGACATCGGTGGCTTTCTGTCGCAGCCGCGACCTTTGGAAGTCGTCTTCTACAAGGAACTGCTCGACGATTCGGGGCATGCACATCGTAGCGAACTAATGCGCGTACCGATTGCAAGGGGCAGCCGGGAAGAAGCAGTGTCTGCGGCGATCCGGGAGTTCGAACAGAGTCGGCATGTGAGCCAATGGCGTATCGTTGCGGACGGCTACGAACTGGTTAGCGTCGTCGTCGACCCGTGACTGCCGTGCATGTGTGCGCGGGACGTCCGGCCCCTCTGGGCGTTCAGGATTGCCACGACGGCTTCAACTTCTCGGTTTTTAGCCGTCACGCAGAACGTGTGGAACTGCTACTTTTCGAGGAGCCGACCAGCGATTCTCCGCTGGCAGTCATCGACCTCAGTGCACCCGAGCACCGCACGGGTGACGTGTGGCACGCGCTCGTCAGCGGCCTTCGGTGGGGGCAGGCGTATTCCTATCGCGCGTCCGGGCGATGGGCGCCCGCCGACGGGAAGCGGTTCGACGGAAGTATTGAACTGCTTGATCCGCGCGCGCTGGCAGTCCGGATCGATCCGTGCCCGACGCCTGGCGGCCATCGTCATCGGTCACTGCTGGTGGATCGCAGCTTCGACTGGCAAGGCGCGACGCGGCCGCGTCGTGCCTGGTCCGAAACGCTGATCTATGAGACTCACGTACGCGGGCTGACGATAGACAGCGGGTCCGGCGTGGCCCATCGCGGTACGTTCCTCGGTATAGCGGAAAAGCTTCCCTATTTGCGGGGGCTCGGAGTCACAGCGATCGAACTGATGCCAGTTCAGGCCTTCGACGATCTGCATCCTACCGGAAGGAATCCGTCTGGTGGACACCCGCTTTTCAACTATTGGGGCTACAACCCGATTGCGCTGTTTGCACCGCATCCCCGCTACGCGTCAAAGCTCGCACCTGGCAGCGAACTTTGCGAGTTCAAGACGATGGTGCGCGAATTGCATCGGCACGGCATCGAAGTGATCCTCGATATCGTCTTCACGCATACGGCGGAAGGCGGAGAACGGGGCCCAACCTTCAGCTTGCGCGGACTCGACGATAGTATTTACTATCTGCACGGCGACGCAGCCTCCAATTACCTTGATTACTCAGGCTGCGGAAACACGTTGAATTGCAATCATCCCGTAGTGCGAGACTACATCCTGGACTGCCTTCGCTACTGGAGCGCGGACATGCAGGTCGACGGTTTCCGTTTCGATCTGGCGTCGATCCTCGGCCGCGACGAGCATGGCGGTTTGCTGTCGAATGCACCACTGCTTGAGCGCATCGCGGAAGACCCGGTACTGAGAGAAACAAAGCTTATAGCGGAAGCGTGGGATGCAGGAGGCGCTTATCAGGTTGGCTCGTTTGCGGGCTCGCGCTGGGCCGAATGGAATGGGTGCTTCCGCGATGACGTAAGGCGCTTTTGGCGCGGCGACCCAGGCATGGCAGGCGCCTTCGCGAAGCGCATTTGCGGCAGCCCGGATCTGTACAGCCGCAACGGAAAAACACCTATCAATAGCATCAACTTTGTCGCGAGCCATGATGGATTTACGCTGAATGACGTCGTGACCTACACCACCAAACGCAATCTGGCCAACGGGGAAAATAACCGCGATGGTCCGGATACCAACTACAGCGTAAACGATGGCATCGACGGTGATAGCGCCGCGCCTCAGATCGAACGCCTCAGGCTGCGGCAGATCAAGAATATGCTCGCGACACTCGCCATTTCGCGCGGTGTCCCGATGCTTCTTGGCGGCGATGAATTTCGGCGCACGCAGCAAGGCAATAACAACCCCTACTGCCAGGACAACGCGGTTTCATGGTACGACTGGAAGCTTGTTGAACGAAACGCGGAGCTTGTCCGGTTCACGCAGAATGTGTTCGAGTGGCGCATGCGAAGTCCTGCGCTAAGCGCCGATGCGTTCTATTCGTCAAAAGAGATTCAATGGTTCGCTCCATCAGGCGCGGAACCTGAATGGCAAGAACTGATGCACGCCTTCGGCTGTGTCATTCACTGTCCCCCATATAAGGCCGGCGAATCCCAAGCGGACGCCGGACGGACAGACGCGGGTGCGTTATGTCTGCTATTCAACGCGAGCGAAGCCGAGATTGCTTTCCGCCTTCCAGTCGTGGCGCCTTATGAATGGCATCTTGTCATGGATACGTCACTGCCCACGCCCATGGATATCCTCGACGCAGCCGAGTGGCCGCGCACGGATGCTACAAGTGGTTTCACGCTGAGTGCGCGTGCGCTCGCGATGCTCTGTTGCGGTGCGGTCGAGCCGTACTCACACGTCACTTTGTGACCCTGCCACGCCAGACGTCAACGGAGAAGAATGGACGGAAGAATATGCCATTGACTACCCGCCTGGCACACGACGAGCACAGCAAGGACCGCCACCCCGTGTGCGGGATTGCGGATACATGCTTCGACCTGCTCGCTTCTTCCCTGCCCGAACAGGCACCACAGACAAAAGTGCTCGCAGTTGTTGGTCAGCAGCCGATATTTGCATTCACCGAGACGCGATGTCGCGCGGCGCACAACTTCCAATCCGGTGTATTTAACGAAGCGATGGCATATGACCTGAAGACCAAAGCCACCTGCAAACTGCTCGATAGAGACGATTTCGACCGGGCCCCGGGCAAATCGCCGGGAGAAGCCGGCATAGTGAATGACCCTTCCGTCTCCAATATAAATGCCATGATGTACATAGCCCGGGCGCCGCGTGGTCAGGTGTGCACCGCGTGGCAGGTCTGACAGGCGTGCGCTGTTTGGTTCCTGCGCATGAAGGATGTGGTTCATGGCTTTCTCCTGTACACGCCGTGTACTCTTCGGCGTGTGCCGTACGCAGACCGCACAAAGCGTTCGGTGCACAGTGCTCGTTCTGCTTTGTGTCACGCTTTAAGTATCGATATCGGCGGGCGCTGCAACAATCAGCGGCGGTTGCACTTGTTGTCCGATGTTCGGCCGCGGTATCGGAACTGTCTGACACCAAGGGTGAAGTGCGCTGAGACGCTGAAAATCCTGGTGTTGTCTGAACCGTGGGGCATGGCTGCCGGGCCCGGGCGAGGGTCGCACGGCCAATTTCCTCATGGCAACACCGGGGGTGCCATTTCCTGTGCTTGATGTAAATCAAGTGTGCCCGTGCACGCCGGCCTACAGTGAAAGCGTGCTGCGATCCGGCCAATGTCGCACAGGCACTTCGTCGAGACACATCTATGAACGCATCGTCGATCATCCGCAAGACGGCTTCAGATTTGCGGGTGACGCCCAATTTTTGCGATTACGAAGGCGAGCGCCACCGTTTCTCGTGGGCGGCGGTGGAGGCTGAACTCACCACTGGGAAACCTGAGATCAACATCGGATGGCAGGCCGTCGACCGGCACCGCGCCCTCGCAAACAAATCTGCATTGCGCTTTCTCGCACGTGACGCTTCGCCCCGAACACTCACATACGGCCAGTTGGCCGCGCAGACCAACCGGTTCTGCAATGTGTTGCGCGCGCTTGGGATCGCGAAAGGCGATCGTGTCTTCATTCTTGCGGGGCGCATCCCGGAACTCTACATTGCGCTGCTGGGCGGCCTGAAGTTCGGTGCAGTCGTCTCCCCGCTTTTTTCCGCGTTTGGGCCCGAGCCGATCATCACGCGCGTCAATCTCGGTGGTGCAACGGTGCTGCTGACCACGGATGCGTTGTTTGAGCGAAAGATCGCTCCGTGGCGCGCTCGCATGCCGACCTTGAAACATGTGCTCCTCGTCGGGGAAGATGGCGGACCGACCGCCAGCCCCGGCACCCTCGATTTTTCCCGGCTCATGTGGGACGCGTCGGACTCGTTCGACCATCTCCCAACGGATCTCGAGGATCCCGCGCTGCTGCACTTCACCAGCGGCACCACAGGCACGCCCAAAGGGGCTGTCCATGTGCACGGTGCTGCCATCACGCATTGGGCGACGGGACGTTATGCACTCGATCTCCATCCCGACGATATCTACTGGTGCACAGCCGATCCCGGCTGGGTGACAGGTACGTCATACGGGATCATTGCGCCTCTGCTGCACGGCGTGACGTCTGTCGTCGATCGCGAAGAGTTCGACGCGGAACGCTGGTACGGCATTTTGCGCGACGAAGCTGTTTCGGTGTGGTACACGGCGCCGACTGCGATCCGGATGCTGATGCGCGCTGGCGCCGACGCGGCCGCAAAATATGCGTTCCCGCAATTGCGCTTCGTTGCCAGCGTCGGGGAACCGTTGAATCCTGAAGCAGTTCGCTGGGGAAAAGACGTGCTGGGTTTGCCGATTCACGATAACTGGTGGCAAACGGAAACAGGCGGGATCATGATCGCCAACACGCCGGCATTCGATATCAAGCCTGGTTCGATGGGCAGACCACTACCGGGCGTGGATGCCGCCATCATTCAACGCACCGGCGACGGCGGCATCAGTATCGTCGACGAGCCGGGCAAGCAAGGTGAACTGGCACTCAGGCGCGGGTGGCCCTCCATGTTTCGCGGTTACCTCAACGAGGACGCACGCTATCACAAGTGCTTCATTGGAGACTGGTATCTGACGGGGGATCTGGCTCAAAGGGATGCGGACGGCTACTACTGGTTCGTCGGCCGGACGGATGATGTCATCAAGTCCGCCGGGCATCTGATCGGGCCTTTCGAAGTGGAAAGCGCGCTCATGGAGCATCCCGCCGTAGCGGAAGCCGGCGTCATCGGCAAGCCCGACCCCGTGCTAGGCGAAACGGTGAAGGCCTTCGTCTCGCTCAACCGGGGTTTCGAACCGGATGAAGCGTTGTGCATGGAATTGCTCGCACATGCGAGGAAGCGGCTTGGCGCCGCCGTTGCGCCGAAGGAGATTGCTTTCGTGGCACAACTGCCGCACACGCGTAGCGGCAAGATCATGCGTCGACTTCTGAAAGCCCGTGAATTGGGTCTGGCTGAAGGCGACACGTCGACGCTGGAGGGCGCAGGATGACAATCGACCATCCCGCCCCCCTGCCGCCGTCGGGCCCTGTTCCATATGAGAAGGACTTCGCGCTCGGATTGCTGCGCGACATGCTGCGCGTGCGGCGGTTAGAGGAGAAATGCGCTGAACTCTATGGCGCCGGCAAGATTCGTGGCTTTCTGCATCTGTATATTGGTGAGGAGGCAACCGCAGTGGGCGCGCTTCATGCACTTACCTGCGAAGACAACATCGTCGCGACGTACCGTGAACATGCACATGCGTTGGTACGCGGCATGGACATGGGCGTGCTCATGGCGGAGATGTACGGCAAGTACGAAGGCTGCGCGCACGGACGCGGTGGCTCGATGCATTTGTTCGATCGGACGAGGCGGCTGTTCGGCGGAAATGCAATCGTCGGCGGCAGTCTGCCCCTCGCCGTGGGGCTGGCCCTTGCGCAAAAAATGCGGGGTGGCCAGGGAATCACCGCATGTTTTTTTGGCGACGGCGCAGTAGCCGAAGGGGCCTTTCATGAATCGATGAATCTCGCTGCACTATGGAAATTGCCAGTTCTGTTTTGCTGCGAAAACAACCTGTACGCAATGGGGACGGCAATCGAGCGAAGCCAGTCACAGACGGATCTGTGCGCCAAGGCCGCCGCGTATAACGTTCCAACACGCAGCGCGGATGGAATGGATGTCGTATCGGTACACAATGCCACGAGAGAGGCCGTTGCGTCTGTACGAACCGCACAGAATCCACTCTTTCTCGAATTCAGAACTTACCGGTTCCGCGCGCATTCTATGTACGACGCCGAGCTGTACCGCGAGAAGGCTGAAGTTGAGCAATGGAAGACGCGCGGTCCGATCCACACCTTCACCGCCCGCCTGAAGGACGAGGGCAAGCTGTCTGAGGACGAGTTCCTTATGCTTGACTCAGCGGCTCTGGCGGAAGTCGAGCATGCCGCAGCGTTCGCGGAGGCCGGCACCTGGGAGCGTGTCGAAGATCTCCTGACCGACCTCTACACAGCAACGGGGCAAACGCCATGACTCGCCATCTTACGTTCCGGGAGGCCCTGCGCGAGTCGCTGCGCGAGGCGCTCGCGAACGACCGTCGCGTATTCCTGATGGGTGAAGACGTGGGTAAGTATGGAGGAACCTACGCTGTATCGGCCGGGCTTCTCGATGAGTTCGGGCCCGAGCGTATCCGGGATACACCGCTGTCGGAGCTTGGCTTCACTGGAGCAGGCATCGGGGCCGCATTAGGCGGCATGCGCCCGATTGTCGAGGTTATGACCGTGAATTTCAGCCTGCTTGCGCTAGACCAGATCGTTAATACGGCAGCACTCTATCACCACATGTCGGGTGGACAATTCTCGGTGCCGCTCGTGGTGCGTATGGCGACAGGCGCAGGTCGCCAGGTGGCGGCGCAGCATTCGCACAGCTTCGAAGGCTGGTACGCGGGCATTCCCGGGATCAAGGTGATCGCTCCCGCGACCATCGAGGATGCTCGTCATATGTTGCAAGCGGCGCTCGCCGATCCGGACCCGGTGCTGATGTTCGAACATGCGGGGCTGTACAACGTGGAGGGGGACATGCCCGACATCGAGCGTGTCGACATCAACAGCGCAAAGGTACGGCGCGAAGGGAAGGATGTGGCGATCCTTGCCTATGGCGGTTCATTGCGCAAGGCAATGGATGCTGCGCAGGCGTTGGCCAAGGACGGCATCGTTGCAGAAGTGGTTGACCTGCGCGTGTTAAGGCCGCTTGACGATGAAACGATTATGCGGTCAGTGTCAAAGTGCAGGCGAGTGATCATTGTCGACGAATGCTGGCGAAGCGCAAGCATCGCGAGCGAGATCATGGCTCGGCTGGTCGAACAGGTCTTTTACGAGCTGGACGCACCGCCGTGCCGCGTATGCTCCGAAGATGTGCCTATTCCCTATTCGCGCCATATGGAAGAAGCGGCGTTACCCCGCGTCGACAGGATAATCTCTGCGGTGAAACAATTGTTTGCGTGATTGCCACGTAATGCAGGCAGGAGGACGCATGATCGAGTTCACGTTGCCTTCGATGGGGGCCGACATGGACGAGGGTACGCTCCTCGAATGGAAAATAAAACCAGGTGACGTGGTCACAAAAGGTCAGATAGTGGCCATTGTCGACACGAGCAAAGCGGCCGTCGATGTCGAAAGCTGGTATGAGGGAACGGTATACGAACTGATCACGAAGCCCGGGGAGAAAATACCGGTGGGCACGCCTATGGCGATTTTTCTCGAGCGCGGTGAATCCGCGTCAGAGGTCAACAAGCGGCCGCGCGCGATACCGCCGACACCCGCCCCGCTGCCTGTCGATGCAGCTCCGCAGCGCCACAAGGTCTCGCCTGCGGCTCGAAAGCATGCTCAGGAACATCATGTCGATCTCGACAAGGTCATAGGTAGCGGGCCGGACGGTTCGGTGACCTATGACGACGTCGAACAGGCCATTCGCAGCGCCGCGGGCATCCCGCCTGCGCCAGCCGGCGACAGGCTTGCAGCGATGAGAACGGTGATCGCGGGTGCTATGGAGCGCTCGAAACGGGAAATACCTCACTACTACGTCAGCGAAACGATCCCGCTAGAAACAGCGCTAAGATGGCTTCAGGCCGAAAACGCCAAACGCTCGATCGAGGACCGAGTGTTGCTGGCAGTGCTATTGCTGAAGGCGGTGGCTGTGACACTGAAACGCTTTCCCGAGCTAAACGGTTTCTATCGCGCTGGCGCCTTCGTTGCTGCCGGGCAGACTCACGTCGGGGTGGCAATCTCCCTGCGCCACGGCGGTCTCGTCGCACCGGCCCTGCTCGACACCCAGACCAAAACGCTGCTGCGACTCATGCGGGAGCTGGCCGATCTCACGAAACGTTGCCGCGCCGGTTCGCTACGCAGTTCGGAGTTGTCGGAAGCCACCATTACTGTTACGAACCTCGGCGATCAGGGAGCCGCCGAAGTATTCGGCGTCATCTATCCACCGCAGGTTGCGCTGGTCGGATTCGGCCGCGTCATCGAACGTCCGTGGGTGTACAACGGGGAAGTCAAGATAGTCCGCACGCTGACCGCCACGCTGTCAGCAGATCATCGCGTGTCTGACGGTCATCGTGGCGCGCTATTTCTTCTTGAACTGAGCGACGCGCTGCAACATCCTGAGGAACTTGATCAATGAACCATCCCGACATTCGTGCCATTGTGCTGAGCACACTGCAGACGATCGCGCCCGAGGTCGACACCACAACCTTGCGCGACGATCGCCCGCTACGCAAACAGGTCGATCTTGATTCGATGGATTGGCTCAATTTTCTGACAGGCCTTCACGAGAGGCTTCGTGTGGAAATACCTGAAGCCGATTATGGTCGCCTCGTTACGCTGGCCGACGTCGTTGCGTATCTGGAAGTCGCGAGCAACGACCGGTAGCTTCCCGATTGCATTGGCGTCACGCGTGCAAAGACGTCTGCAGCACGCTCCCAGATGCCTCGCGATTCTGCTCGTTGCGCAGGATGCTGGTCAGCATGATCCATTCGCGCCCGAGTGCTGTGATCACATCGTCGAGAGACAATATCCCCATGATGTCGATACCGTTGCTGACCACCGCCAGGCGGCGCACGCCATGGCTTGCCATCGCCTGCATTGCCTCAGTGAGGTCGGCGTTCACATCGATAGAGAGAATGTGTGAGCTCATCACCTCGCGTACTCGCACAGTGATTGGCGACGTTCCGGTGCAAACCGACTGCAGTACGATGTCCCGATCGGTCAGAACGCCGAGTATGTGGCCTGAGCCGCCCCCTTCCGATACGACCAGTGCACCGACATGCTGGTCTCGCATCTGCACGGCCGCCTCCTGCAGACTGCAGGTCGCCGGAATATGGACCA